>CABZEG010000016.1 GCA_902524655.1 uncultured Alphaproteobacteria bacterium
CAACACTTTTCCCATCATCCAGGAGAACTTAATGAAATTTGGTTTCCTGTTCGAAGAAAGGATGTCTCCATTCAACTTGAAAAGTTTTTAGAAGAAAGATTAAATTCTTTTGGAGTGTATGAAGATGCTCTAGTTGAGGGTAAAAACTTCTTATTTCATAGTTGTTTGAGTTTGTTACTCAATATTGGATTAATCATTCCTGATGAAATAGTAGAAAAAGCCTTAGAAGTATATGAAAAACATCAGCTTCCGCTCAACTCGGTTGAAGGTTTTTTGAGACAAATAATTGGTTGGAGAGAGTTTATTAGAGGGATTTATCAAGAAAAAGGCGATTTTCAAACTAAATCAAACTTTTTTAAACACAGCAGATCGTTAGCATCTAGTTGGTATCAGGGAACAACAGGAATTCTGCCTTTAGATGACTCTATTAATAAAGCAATAAGAGATGGTTATAATCATCATATACCACGCCTAATGGTAATCAGTAACATTATGAACCTCTGCGAAATAAATCCAAAATACATCTATAACTGGTTTATGGAAATGTATATTGACTCGTCTGATTGGGTAATGGTGCCAAATGTGTTCGGGATGGCTACTTACTCAGATGGAGGTTTGATGTCGACTAAACCTTACACATGTGGATCCAACTATATTTTAAAGATGAGTAATTATAAACGGGGTGATTGGTGTGATACTTTAGACGGCTTATATTGGCGTTTTATTGAAAAGCATATTGATTTTTATAAATCTAATCCAAGATTGTCTTTTATTCATAAAACGTTAGAGAGAATGCCTTCCGAAAGAAAGCTTCATATTTTTGAGAAGGCAAAATTATTTATTGAGAATAATACCCATGAAGGATGAGAAAGTTTGTAAAGTCTGCAAAAAACCTTTTACCTGGCGAAAAAAATGGAAAAAAGACTGGGAGCAAGTCCTCTATTGTAGTGAGCGCTGTAGAAGAAATAAAAATAAAGTGAAATGAAATATTTCCTATACGCTTTGATGAGCCTTTATTTATTTTTTTTCATATAGTTTCTGTGTAAACAAGAGGAAAAAAGTTAAAATAGCGCAAATAGAGAGTGTCATAATAACCACGATTGGTGTTCCGTCAAAAAATGTTGATGCTGAGCCACTAACTATCAGTGCGATAAATGTGGATAATGCCCCAATAACAGACGACGCATACCCAGCAATGTGTCCAAAGGGATTTATAGCTAAAGCATTTAAATTGCCAAAAATAAATCCAAAAAAAGAAAAACTCACCATTATAAATATAGAGAACCACGTTAAGTTAAACGAGAGGTTATTGATCTGGTATATAAGATTAATTGACGTCCAGATCATTAATAGTAAAGAAAAAGTTTTAGCTAGCTTAACTGCACTAAATTGCCCTACATATCTTGAGTTTAAATATGACGATAGACCTAGCATGGAAGCAATAAGTGCAAAATATAAGGGAAATCTAGATCCAACGTCAAAATAATTAAAATAGAGCGGTTGGCATATGTTTATAAAAGTAAGTAAGCCTCCTAGGAGAAGGCCTAAACATGTTATATAAATCATTGAAGTTAAATTGCTCAAAACCTCTTTAAAGTGTTTTATAATAGCGAAGAGACTTATCCACCTCTTTTCCTTCAAGGTTTCTTCAACATTAACTAAAAGAAAGCTTGTTGTTATAAGTGAAAACAAGATAAAAAACACGATAATATATTTCCAATAAAAGAAAAATAAAATGCCTTGGCCCAATAGCGGTGCAACAATAGGAACTAAGATAAAAATACTCATAATAAATGAGTTAATGCTTGCCAACCTATTCCCACTGAATAAATCTCGGCATATAGCCTGCGAAACAACTCTAGGTCCGCCGATTCCAAAACCTTGAATAAATCGTCCCAACACGAATATCGTATATGTGTTGCTTAAAAGGCAAATAAAACACCCAAGCCAGTAAATACTTACTCCTAGTAGTACTGAGTTTTTCCTACCTATACGGTCTGAAACAGGCCCAAATAGGATCTGACCTAATGAAAAGCCAAGAAATAAAGCTGTTATAATCCAATGCAAATCACGGTCATTAATTAGAAATTTATTTTTAATTTCTGTATATGCAGGCAGTAAGGTATCTATTGAAAGAGCAACAAACGAAATCATTCCGGCAATAATAAAGCAAAAGAAATTATTAGAAATTTTCAGAATTTGCCTCCAGTAGATTAAAGAAAATGTTGTAGGAATATCTGTAGCGGAATACACTTATTTCCTTATTAAGACAAGAGTTTCTAGCAAATGATTGAAAAAGCCCAAGATAATAAAAGTAACGCTGCTGAGTTCTTTAGTCTTAAATTAATTAAAGAGACTAAAGAGATGTATGTTTTTTCAGTAATTTTTCCTCAAGCTTCAAAAAATATTTATGGTGGAGTACAAGGAGGAATGATTTCTGCTGCGATGGATGAAGCAACTTTTGTTAGTATTTTGCGAAGCCAAGAAAATATTAAAAAAGTAAGCAGTACAAACCATCACGTGTTATTCCATAAACCAGTATTGCTTGGTGAAAATAAAATCGAAACTAAATTTAAAAAAATTGGCAAAAGAGTTATTAATATTGAAGGAAATATTTATAGTGCTGATGGCGAGTTAGCAGCTACACTTATACATTCTACTTCAATTATTAGATCAAGTGAGGGATAAAATGAACTTTAAGGAGAAAACTGTTTTTATAACTGGAGGAAGTAGGGGCATAGGGCTAGAAGTAGTAAAAAAATTGGCGATTGACGGTGCCAACATAATTATAGCTGCAAAAACAACAGAACCTCATCCAAAACTACCTGGAACAATTTTTACTGCTGCAAAAGAGATCGAAGAATTAGGTGGCAATTGCCTTCCTTTAGAGTGTGATATTCGTTTCGAAGATAATGTCGTCGCCACAGTGGAGAAAGGCGTGAAGCAATTTGGAGGAATTGACATTTGTATAAATAACGCCAGTGCTATAGTTCCTTTCCCAACCGGATCCGTTGACATGAAGAAATATGACCTGATGCAAGACATCAATACTAGAGGAACTTTTTTAGTATCAAAAACGTGTTTGCCTTATCTAAGGAAAAGTGATCATGCACACATATTAACTTTTTCTCCTCCTCTGGATCTAGATGATAAGTGGTTTGCACCACATGTTGCTTATACGATTTCTAAAATGGGTATGAGTTTGCTAACACTTGGGCACGCACGAGAGTTCAAAAAATTTGCAATCGGAGTAAACTCACTCTGGCCTTTAACTGCTATTGATACAGCAGCTGTAAGAAATGTTCTGGGTGGAGAAAATACTGCAAAAAGTAGTCGAGATGTTAGTATAATGGCCGATGCAGCATATGAAATTTTAAGTAAAGATCCAAAATCTTGTACAGGTAATTTTTTCATTGATGAGGTTGTTTTGAGAAACGCGGGCGAAACTGATTTTGAAAAATATCGTATTTCAGATAATGAACTAATTAGAGATTTTTTTGTTCCCGATGATGTGGCAAACGAATTACCAACAAAAACAGTTACTATCTACAAATGATATAACAATGTATCTTTTAAAGAGTGTTCTATGACTATTATAAATTCAGTTTTAATTGCTAATAGAGGCGAAATAGCTATTAGGATTTCTAAGACCTTGAACGAGATGGGGATAAAGGCTTATGGGATTTATAGTAAAGATGATAGTTCAAGTGCACATCTTTCGTATTGCTCTGAAGTATTTGAATTAAACGGTACAGGACCTTCTGCGTACCTAAATATTGATGAGATCATATCTCTCGCAAAAAGTAAAAAAATTAAGGCTGTGCATCCTGGATATGGGTTTTTGAGTGAAAACCATGCATTTGCCGCTAGTTGTGCAAAGAATGACATCATTTTTATAGGCCCAAATGAAAAAACATTAAAAAATTTTGGTAATAAAGAAAAAGCAAAAAAAATAGCTCAAAAATTAGGGATACCTATATGCTCTTCATCGGGGCCAATACAAAAAAAATCAGATATCCTGAGTTTTTTTAATGAGATAAAAAAAAATAAAATAATCTTAAAAGCAAATTTTGGTGGTGGGGGAAGAGGATCAAGAATAATTCATAAAAAAGATGATTTTTCTGAAGTATTTTCTTTAGTAAAAGAAGAAGCAAAGTCATTTTCTGGCTCTAATTTAATTTTTGCAGAGGAGGTAATTGAAGAGGCTAGACATATTGAGGTTCAAATTTTGGGTGATGGACAATCGTGTATTCATCTTTTCGAAAGAGATTGTTCCTTTCAAAGAAGTTTTCAAAAATTTATCGAATTTTGTCCCGCACCAAATCTTTCAAGCCAAGCTAAAGATAAGCTATATAATTATGCAATTAGTTTGTGCGAAAGTGTTGCTTACAAAGGTTTGGGCACAGTTGAATTTTTGGTCGATAAAAATGAAAAAATCTATTTCATGGAAGTTAATCCAAGGGTGCAGGTAGAGCATACTATTACAGAAGAACTTACTGGAATTGATCTCATACGATCCCAGATCAGCGTTTTCAATGGAAAATCTCTTAAGGATCAGAATATTAAAGCGGGAATTGTGTTAGGAAAGCGTGCTTCAATACAGGCTAGGCTTAATATGGAAAGCTATGATAACAAAAACCAACTTGTTCCAACAACCGGAACTATAAAAGAGTATGATATTGTTTCCGGTCCTGGAATACGGATTGATGGTGCAGGAAAAGTTGGCTATATAAATAATGGTCTTTACGACTCATTGCTTGCTAAAGTTATTGCTACTAGCGAATTTGGTTTGGGTGAGGCTGTAAGAAAGCTAGATTTTACTTTAAGAATGTCTAATATTTCAGGAGTAGAGACAAATAAAAATTTAATTATCGAGATATTGCGACAAGAAGTCCCTCAAAACGGATCGGTAAATATTTCTACAATTGATAATCATATCGAAGTTTATCTTCAAAAACTGAATAGAGATACCCAAATAGGCGTCCAAGAGAATAATAAAAATGAAATTCCTAACAGGCCTCTAATAAATAGCGCTTTAACAGAGAACACAATTCAATCTGAGCTTGTTGGTACAGTAATAGACATAAAGGTATTGCCAAATAAAAAGATTAAGCAAGGAGATACTGTCCTAGTTCAGGAATCTATGAAAATGCATCATCCTATTAAAGCCAACGCAAATGGATTCGTATCAAACTTTTTTGTTGATATTGGAGATACTGTTTCAACAGGATCACCTCTTTTTGAATTCATTCCTGAAAAAGAAAGTAGCCAAAAAAAACTGACGAAAGGCAAGTCAAAAAAGTCAAAAAAAATGAGAGGAGATCTCGAAAATCTTTTGGAAAGAAGGAAGCTTACATTAGATAAAAGTAGGCCCATAGCAGTTAAAAAAAGGAAAAAAATTGGGAAAAGAACTGCTAGAGAGAATATAAAGTCTTTAATTGGCAATAATGACTTTTTTGAGTATGGGGATCTGGTTTATGCGGCACAACGATCGAGAAGATCGCTTGATGATCTGATAAAAAATACTCCCGCAGATGGATTAATAACAGGTTTGAGCTATGTAAACTCGGATTTGTTTGCCAAAGAACAAACTAAGACTGCAATTATGCACTACGACTATATGGTTCTAGCAGGAACGCAGGGTATAAATAATCATAAGAAGCTAGATAGAATGATTGATGTTATTAGAGGTTTAAAAGTTCCTTTGATATTTTTCTGTGAAGGGGGAGGAGGGAGACCAGGAGATGTTGATGCAGGAGATCAAAATATCGCTGGTTTGAACATTCCTTCTTTTCATGATTTTGCGCGTCTTTCTGGAGAAGTGCCGTTAGTTGGAATTGGTTCAGGTAGGCTTTTTGCGGGTAATGCTGCTTTATTGGGTTGCTGTGATGTAATAATCGGTACAAGAGATCTTAATCTGGGTATGGGTGGCCCAGCAATGATTGAGGGAGGAGGGTTAGGAGTGTACAAACCCGAAGAGGTTGGTCCAACAAGCGTTCAATATCCCAATGGTGTTATTGATATTTTAGTTGATAACGAGGATGATGCTATTGTAATAGCAAAAAAATATTTATCATATTTTCAGGGAAACCTAGGCTCTTGGGAAGCTCCTGCTGTAGAAAATTTAAGGTACGTTATTCCTGAAAATAGGTTGGAGGTTTATGATATTAGGGAGGTTATTGATAATATTGCTGATATAGGCTCTGTATTGGAAATAAAGGCTGGTTTTGCAAAGGGTATGTTCACAGGCTTTATAAGAGTTAAAGGTAAGCCGTTGGGATTAATTGCAAATAATCCACTATTTTTGGCTGGGGCGATAGACAGTGATGGAGCGGATAAGGCTTCTAGATTTATTAAATTATGTGAAAATTATAATATTCCTATATTAAGTCTTTGTGATACTCCCGGCATGATGGTGGGCCCTGAAATTGAAGAGACTGGCCTTGTACGCCACTGTTGTCGCTTATTTCTAGCGGGAGCTAATGTAACGGTACCAATGATGACCATTGTCTTAAGAAAAGCTTATGGCCTTGGAGCACAAGCAATGGCTGGTGGCAGTTTTATGGCACCACAATTTGTTGTGGGTTGGCCAACCGCTGAGATTGGAGCTATGGGTTTGGAAGGTGCTGTTAAGTTAGGGTACAGAAAAGAGCTAGAAGCAGAAAGTGACGCAGAGAAGAAAGAAAAGCTTTTTAAAAAATTAGTTGATGACCTTTATGAAAAAGGAAAGGCAATTAATGCCGCAAGCTTGTTAGAATTTGATACAGTTCTAGATCCTATAGAATCTCGTGATTGGATATCTATGGTAGTAGAAAGTCCTATTAATAGTTCTGAAAAAGTCCCAAAAAACAGGTATATAGATTCCTGGTAAATTAGGTTTTACATATTGGAAAGAGAAAAATGAGCAGAAATGATCAAGAATTAATAGCTCCTTTGGAAAAACATAAATTCAACACCGATAATCTAGTGACATGGATGGAGTCCAATGAGATAGAGAGCACAGGATTAAAGGTAAAGCAGTTTCAAGGAGGAATGTCTAACCCAACTTTTTTTCTTGAGAGTGAAAACAATAAATATGTCTTAAGGAAAAAACCTCCAGGAAAGCTGTTGCCAAAGGCACATGCGGTTGACAGAGAATTTAAAGTAATGAACGCTCTTGGAAAAATAGATTTCCCTGTGCCTAAGATGCTTGGTTTTTGTGATAACCCGAGTGTGATAGGTACTGAATTTTTTATAATGGACTACATAGACGGCAGAATAATTACAACTCCGGGAATAAATGGATTCTCAAAAAATGAAAGAAACACCATCTGCGTATCTTTAGCAGAGACGCTAGCCAAACTGCACAATGTAGATTACAAATCAATCGGCCTCGAGTCTTTTGGAAGACCAGAAGGCTACATCCAGCGTCAAATAAAATTATGGTCTGATCAATTCCAAAGATCAAAAGAAGATATTACTGTAAAGGCCAACTTTAAAGAAATGGATTTACTTAGTATATGGCTTAAAGAAAATTCTATCATTGAGGATGAATTTGCTATTGCCCACGGTGACTACCGATTAGGTAATACGATAATTGATAAAAATAACTCAACAGTGATTGGTGTACTTGATTGGGAATTATCAACATTGGGCCACCCCTTAGCTGATCTGGGTTATTATTGTATCCCCTACCGATATGGGTTTGAAGACTTAAATCTAAAACAACTGGGTATACCCTCTGAAGAAGAATTTCTTGAACTATATATGAAGTTTTCAGGTAGAAGCTCAATTCCGAATTGGCCTCTATTTTTATCATTCGCTCTTTTTCGTAGTGCGGCGATTATTTTTGGAGTAGCTGCTAGAACCCTGCTTGGAAATGTTAGCTCAGAAAGCTCTAATGTCTTTGAGCAAATAAAAAGAGCGGAAGATATGGCTCGAATTGGCTATAGTATTTGCTCCAACTCTTAAAATATTTTTATAACTCAAAGTGGTGGCCAACAAGTTTGTTTTAGGTTATTGTCTCTTTGGTACAGGCCTATTGCACGCCTTGTTTTGTACCCTATTAGACCGTCTATGCCACCCGTGTAATATTTTCTAGATAGCTTTTCCTGTATACTTATTATTTCATTTTTTGTTAAATTTTCGGTTGCTTTCCAATTTTTAAAAAAGTTGTGGCTGTTATATTTAATTTTGTCTGCAATGAACCCAACAGATAAAGCATATAAATCGGAGTTATTGTATTCTTTAAGTGTATAAAAGTTCTTGCTTACTAAATAAATAGGTCCGTGTATTCCAGCCGGAAACATCAAACTGTATGACTCATTAAGATCATCTGGAGGAAATTCTTCTCCCTTAAATCTTGATGCTCCTAGCTTTTTCCACTGTCTCAAGCTTCTTGAATGATCTGGTCCCTCTAGGTAGCAACTGATGCTGTTTGACAGTTGAACTTCATATCCCCATTCTAAGTTATTATCCCATCCAAACTGATGTAAATAGTTTGCAATAGAAGCCAATATATCTGGCCGACTGTTCCATATGTCTTTATTTCCGTCATTATCATAATCTACAGCGAATTTAACAAGAGTGGAAGGTAGGAACTGAGGTTGTCCAAGAGCACCCGCTTTCGAAGCTTTTAAATATTTAATATTTATTTCATTTTCTATTGCAAAATCAATTAGATAAACAAGCTCATTTAAGTAACCTAGTCTATTTGATGATGAAAAGCTGAGTAGAGATAGTACTTGAAGACTGTCTAGCCTTGGCCTAACTCTTCCAAAGAATGTCTCGTTAGCCCATATAGCAAGCAAAAAATGTCTATCTACTTCATATAAATTTTCGATATTTTCTAATATTTTTTGAAGGCTTTTTTTATATTTTTTGCCTACTTTGGTTTTTTGTAAAATTAGTTTTTTATTGAAATACTTTGCAGGATCAGAAAACTCAGCCTGCTCGTTTTTATTGAGTAACCTTTTTAATTTTATCACAGAGCCTATGTTGTCTTTGAGATGCGTTTCAATTTCACCAATAATTTTATGGCTATTAAATTTTTGCTGGAGTTTTGGTAGCAAAAACTTATCCAGCCAGTATTCATACACTTTTGTACTCTGCGGAAAAATAGGTGCCGGTAAGGATATGAAAATTATACACAAAATAATTTTGAAAGTGTTCTTCAAGACAAAAATCTATTTATTAATTTAGTGCTTTCTTGCCATAAACGATCTGCAATATCCGATTTTAAAGCCTCTTTTGAGGGGTTTGATTCACTTCTCTTTATGAAATACTTACCAGAAACGTTTTGCACCGTCTCGTTCGTTGCTAGATAGACAAGAGTGTCTGCGCCATCCTCAGGTGATATGCCTCTATATTTTAAAACTAACCTAATAATAAACTGTAAAAATCCTTTATGATCTTGACCTATGTTCGTATTTACGATTCCTGGATGTACACAATTTACAGATATATTTTTTTCGTTAAGATTTTCCGATAACTTTAGTGTAAACAACAAATTACATAACTTAGACCTTGAATAACGTTCGTACCAACTTTTCGAATTGCTACTGTCTAAATTATTAAAATCTAGAACTGCGGTTTTATGAGCGCTACTCCCTACGTTAATTATTCTGCCGCCTTCATGTATTAAATTTTTTTCAAGAAGCCTATTTGTAAGATAAAAGGGACCTAGATGGTTTGTTGCAAAGACTTTTTCAATTCCCACACTATTATACGATTTCTTAAACAAAATAGTTCCTGCGTTATTGATCAGACAATTTAGTTTTATCTTAGATTTGCTAAATACATTCACAATTTCATTAATATCATCAGGCTCAGACAAATCACATCTTAAGAAACTTACCTGTTTGTCGTCGCAAAATGACTTAAGTTCATATTTTACAGCATCTAATTTATTTTTATTTCGATATGTAATAAAAAGCCGATGGTTCATTGCTAATAAGGACCTCGCAGCGGAAAGTCCAATCCCGTCAGTTCCTCCAGTAAGAAATATATTTTGCATAAACCTTCCCTGTAGAAATCTTCCATCCAAAAATTGGCATTCTTTTATACAATAATTATTATTTTAGCCCCTTTTCTATTAATACTAAATAGATAATAAATTTACGCAACGTAAGCCTTGTATTAAATAACTCAATGCATTATTTCACGTTCATCGGAGGAGAGGTTTTATGATAGAGGCTTGGTCAAATCAAGTAATTAAGAATAGAATTTTCATACTTATAGTAACAGTTTTACTGATTTTAGTGTCAGTTTTTTCTATCTCTAAAAACCCTATAGGGGTTAATAATTCAAATGAAATGTGGTTCCTTGAAGGCGATCCAACGCTTTTAGCTCATGATAAAATGAGAGATCTATTTGGAAGCACTGAGTCTCTAGTTGTCGGTATAGAAGCGAGACCAAAAGATAAAGACCTTTTCAATCTTGAAACTGTAAAGATGATTGAAGAAATTCATGCAATGTTGGAAGAACATGAGGTGGTTGAGAAGGTTGATAGTCTAGCCAGATATCAGAGGACATATAATCGAGGTGGGGTTGTTGCTACAGACTATATTTTCGAGGACATAGAGAATTTAGATGATAATTTAGATCAATTAGACACGGCTAGGATTGCCATGCAGGATGAAAACCTAGCGCTCGACACCCTTATAAGCAAAGATTTTAGGCATACCAGAATAATTGCAAGAACGGAATATATTGTTAACGGACTTGATCACAAGCTTAAAGTTGTAATGGATTTACGTAACTTTATAAGTGAGATGGGATATTTGGAAAAGGGATATGATATAAAGTTTGGAGGACAACCGGTTTTAAATGAACGTTTCACCGTAATCAGTAACTCAGATGCCGCTTGGCTAAATCCTACTGTTGCTGCTATAATGATGATTGTCTTAGGCATTGTTTTTAGGTCTTTGACCGGTATTTTGGCTCCCTGGGTCGTTATTGGTACAGCAGTCACAATGATGACCGGTTTACAAGCGTATCTTGGCTATAATATAACGCCAGTAAACCAAGCTTTAATTCCTATCACAATGTTGTTAGGTATGGCGTGCACGGTTCACGTTATGTCTGAGTTTTATAGCTTAAGAACTCTTTCCAAGCACACAGCTTTAGACGCATCTAAAGAATTAATAAAAAACCTTTTTAAGCCTATATTCTTTACGCAATTCACCACTTCAATTGGATTTGCTGCGCTGTATATAACAAAATTATCCCCTGTGCGTGAGTTTTCGTTGCTAGCAACGATACTACCAATGATTATTTTTATTCTCTCAATGACTTCGTTGCCTGCTGCTTTATCGTTTTTAAACAGACTCTCACCAGCTACGAAGAAAGCTTATGACAATGATTGGCTTACACGTGTGACCTCCAGTCTTCCAAACTTTTCCTACAAAAATAGATTTAGTATTTTAATGGTGGGACTGCTATTCATCTCTGTAAGCTTTTTTAGCGCAACCTACATTAAAGTTGATACGAATATTTTTAAATTTTTTAAAAGTGATCTCAAAATATCAGAAGACTTGAGGTATTTTGATAGAGAGTTTAAAGGATCATCAAATATTGATATGATGCTAGACTCTGAATTAGAAGAGGGGATTAAAGAGCCCAGCTTTCTCACAAAACTTGACGCTCTCGAGGCTTTTCTTGAAAAACAAGAAAAGTCAGGGAAAATAGTCGGTTATCTGGATCAACTTAAGCAAATCAGGAAGGCGTTTTCAGATAACAAAAAAGAGTTTTACAAAATACCAGATAGTAAACCCATGACTAGCCAGCTTTTGTTATTGTTCGAAAACTCAGGTCCTGATGATGACCTTTCAGATATTAAAGATTTTGATGAGCGATTTACGAGAATAACTTTACCGACAATTAATATGGATGCTAGTGAATATAATCAGTTTCTGGATGATATGATGCAAACAATAAACAAAGATTTTCCAGACTTGAATGTTACTCCTACCGGTCCAATGGTAATGTTTCAAGCTCAAAATGAGTATACCGATAAAGGGATTAGCCAATCATTCATGCTTTCATTAACCTTTATAAGTGTTGTTCTTTTTATTATCTTTTGGTCTATTAAACATGGCGCGATTGCCGTGTTCCCAGCAGTCGTTCCAATAGTTTTTGCTGGTGGATGTTTTGCAATGTTGGGTAAGGATTTGAATTTGGGATCATTAATAGTGGGGGCTATGACAATGGGTATTGCCATTGATGACTGTATTCATGTCGTCAGTAGATATAAGTTAGCGAGATCTCTAGGAAGTTCCGTAGAACACTCAATAAAGAGAGCTATGACAGAGTCAGGAAGAGCCATTATCACTACGTCATTGGCGCTTGTTATTGGGTTCAGCACTTTTTTGTTTGCACGTTTAGTACCTATGATTGATATTGGATGGCTCACCACTGTGATTTTTACTTTGGCTTTGTTAGGGTGCCTATTGTTTATACCCGCGCTACTCTTTATATTCGAAAAAGAAGAAAAACCCACCTAAGCTTTGAGATTGATAATTATATGAACTTTAATATGATATTTCCAAAATACTTTTTGTTTTTTCTTGTGTTACTTTTCCCAAATGTATCTGTGTCCATGACCGCTTACGAGATCATGAAAAAAGTTGATCAGAGGTATACAGGAGAAACTATAGAGCAGACATCTACTCTTGTTTTGATCGACAAGAAAAATAGAAAAAGAGAGAGAAAACTAAAGGGTTTTACAAAAGAAGTTTCAACCGGAACAAAAAGCATCTCTTTTTTCTTGAGCCCTTCCGATGTGAAGAACACCTCCTATTTGTCTTACAACTGGGACGATCCGTCAAAAGATAATGACTCCTGGTTGTATCTCCCAAGTCTTCAAAAAACTAATAGGATTTCTGGTGGAGATCGGTCCAATTCTTTTATGGGTAGTGATTTTACATATGCTGATTTAGATGGAGTAGAAATTGAAGACTATACTTACAAAATTGTAAAAGATAGTGATGTAGTTGATGGTGCAGATTGTTGGGTAATTGAGGCTACACCAAAATCAAAAGATGTAATAAAGGAAACAGGTTACTTAAAAACACTTACTTGGATTAGAAAAGATATATTCTTTGGTGTCAAAGGCAGAATACTTGTAAAAAAGGGAAAAAAAGTTAAGCTCTGGTCAGCAAAGGATATTAAAAAAATTGATGGTGTCTGGGTTGCAAAGACACAACAGATGACTACTACAAAAAAGAAAAAGCGTGAGCATTCAAGTATTTTTATTATTGACACAATAGCGTTCAATAAAAAATTAAATGATAGCTTGTTTGAATCCGAGGCCATGCAGCGAGGCTATTAATAAACGTGTTCAGGCTCGTAAATTTACTCGTTTTTATTACATTTCTTTACTCGACAGTATATGCACAATCAGATGACGATTTCCTATCTGATTTTGGTGGAGATGATTTCGAGGAAATAGAAAGTGAACTTGATATTGTTACAACGAATGTTGTTAAAGAAAAATTTTCTGACATTTCAATTGAAAAAAAACAAACCAATGAAAGTTTTGATTGGGATGCTATTTTCTCTCAAAAGTTATACTATGGCCTTGAATCTCCAGCTGTCCCTTTTTTCAGGAGAGCTCCAGGGATTGAGGCAATACATAGCAATATTAATTTAGGGTTAAATACAAAATTTGCGGAAGTTATTAACTTCAAGTTCTCTGGTGACGTCAATTGGGACTGGGGGTATTTTGAAAGCTCTAAGTACTCTTATGGTCCTACAGCTGCAGATTTTAAGTTAAGAGATTTATACATTGACTTTTATCCAATCGATGGACTTTGGTTAAGAGTTGGGAATCAAATAATTGCGAGAGGAGAGTCAAACTTACTAATTTCAAGTGATATTACTAATCCAAGAGATCTATCTACTATTGGGCTGCAGGATCTGGATGAAATAAGATTAAATATTCCCTCTATATTAGCTGGGTACAATATTGGTTCGTTAAAGCAAGAGATTATTGTTTTTTTGGATGAAAAAAGAAATAAAGTTGCAAGATCTGGAACGGCATTTGATCCTGAAGCTGCTTTTTTAGGTGCGTCAATAATTACCGATGTTTCTCCTGTGCAATATAATATAAGTTTCGCCTTAAGAAATAAAATCCTTTTATCGGGTTTTGAATTGGATTTGTCCTTAGGAGAATATAATAATAAGCAGTTATCAACATTGAGTTCCTCTGTGTCAGGAAATGTAACTACGCTTAGCACTCAGCAGGATAGAATAGCTTTCTTGGGTTTAAATGGTAATATTGCGATTTCAGACTTCGTTCTAAAATTCGATACCTCTCATAAAAAGGGAAAAAGATTTCCTTATTCCAACCCTTTGATAGGCCCTTGGTCTAAAAATGAGGTGTCTGAATTTTCTTTAGGCGCTGATTATTCTGGTCTTAAGGATTTGAACATAAGCATTGAATTAGCTAGTACATATATTCATGATCACGTTGCGCAAATGGTAAATAAGCAGAATGAATATGGATATAGTTTTAGGTTTGATTGGAGATTGTATAACGATCTTTTAGATATTTCTCTGCAGCATGCAAATATTTTGGGAGATAATGGGAGTTTTTCATCAGTATCAGCGGTTTATGAATTAAGTGACAGCATCAATATTGGTAGCAAATTTATTTCCTTTGATAGCTATAGCAATAGTCAGCAATTATATCCCTACAGGCATCAAGATTTGATAGAGCTTACACTAGATTACTATTTTAATTGATAGGCCAAAATATCAATAGTAGTGGAATACTTGTTATAATAATTAAGACTTCGAGAACTAAACCCATTCTCCAGTAGTCCCCAAATCTGTAGCCGCCAGGCCCCAAGATTATGGTATTATTTTTATGTCCAATCGGAGTTAGAAAAGCACAAGATGCTGATACTGCGACTGCCATAAGAAATGTGTCTGTATTTAAATTTAGTGTTTGCGCTAATTGTATGCTTATAGGTGCAATAACTAAAGTCGTAGCAGTATTATTTAAGATATCTGATAGTGTCATGGTAATAATCATAATTATCGCTATTATCAACCATGGTTCCATTGATGAGGCATATTTTGTTAAAATCTGGACTATTATTTCTGTTGTGCCATTGCTCTCAAGAGCGGCTCCTAAGGGTATTACAGAGGCTAAGAGGATAATTACGGGCCATTCCACACTAGAATAAACCTCTCTAGGAGGTACTATTTTAGTAAGGCAGTATAATATTATCACTAAGCCCAAAACGATGGGTAACTTAAGTAGGCCTACGCTTGCGACTATCAGGCCAACAAAGAAAATACTCAGAGCTGCGGTCATTTTGCGTGTATCCGTAATGTTTAAGCCTCGTGCTGCGAGAGGGAGGCACCCAATCCAATTAATTACCTCATTAAAGCTTTCTTTGGGCACAAGAATCAAAAGCATATCGCCTTCTCTTATTATTGTTCTCCGAATTTGTTTTCTTATGGGGCGTCCTTTTCTTGATATTCCAAGTAACACTGTAGCTTTTCGCCAAGCCAATCCAACTTTTATTGCAGACGTATTTAATAGACGAGACGTGTCTGTAACGACAACTTCAATAGGAATATAATTATCTGATTCAGCTAAGATCCGATCTTTTTTAAACGGGAATTCAAGTTTTTGTATCGATCGAAATTCATCTAAAGACTCTGGGATTGCATCTATAATAAGTTGATCATTTTCCCTAATTTTTAAATTTCGACTACCTTTATCTATTCTTATCGAGTTTCTTATTATACCCAGTACTGCAGCATCACATTTTTCTGCTGCTTCATAGATCTCGTGAAGATTTTTTCCTAATACAAGTGAATTTTGTGATACTGTTAAATTTGATACATATGAAGCTATCTCCATTAATTCTTTCCCTGCGTCATCATTTTGTGAGGTCTTTGGTATTAAACGCCAGCCAATTAAGGCGACAAATGCAAGCCCAATTATTGCGGTTATTCCTCCTACTGGAAAAAAGTCAAACATCTTAAATGGTTCACCGGTGTGCTCATAGCGAATGCTTGATATTATTATGTTTGGAGGCGTACCTATAAGGGTAGCCATGCCTCCAAGAATTGTTGCGAAAGATAAGGGCATTAGTGTCTTTCTTGGTGGCCAATTAGATGCTCTAGCTTTATTTATATCTATGGGCATTAAGAGCGCAAGCGCTGCAACATTATTCATGAAAGCCGAGAGAATAGCACCTATAAAACCTATAATTGATATATGTCCCCACAGATTTTTCCCAAATGCAGATATTTTTTGGCCAATAAAAAAAATTGCTCCGGAGTTAATCAAGCCTTTTGATACTACTAATACTAATGCAACGATAATAGTTGCCGGGTGAGCAAAGCCATCAAACGCATTGTTGTACGGAACAACACCAATAGCTACAGATATTATGAGAATGGAAAAAGCAACTAAATCATAACGAAATTTTCCCCAAAGCAACAAAGAGAAAAGTAAACAAAAAATTGCCACTAATAAAATCTGTTCGGAGTTCATCTAGAGAACCTATTTTAACTTTCTAGAAAATAGATCAAGTATTCTAAACCAGTGGGTTTCGGCATGCCTCCTGTTATATAGTTGACCTCTATTTGGAAATGCAAACCCATGATGAGTTTTTGGAAATATCTCAATTTTATAGTCAACTGAAGTTGCAGAGAGATGTTTTTCCAGAGCATTTATCATTTCTAATGGAGCATAGCTATCTGTTTCTGCACAGCCAAAATAAAGCTCACCTATTACACTATTAATAAATAGATGAGGGGAATCTTCACTCTCTGTTACCAACTTTACACCATGTATTGAGGCCGCTGCTGCGACTTTTTCTGGTAATTTTCCAGCTGCATAGAAAGCAAAGGGACCACTCATACAATATCCAACTAATCCAATAGAACTATTTTTGGCGCTATTTTGATTTTCACAAAATTCAATCATGTGATCTATGTCCTCTAAAACTAGGGCATTAGATAGGTTGTCCATATTTTTAAACATCAATTCTCTTGAGGCTTCTGGAGAGTAACCTTCGATAAAATTAAGGTTCGGTTTATTCCATTCAAAAGGCTTAGCTGTTCTATAATAGAGGTTAGGGCATAGTACGTAGTAACCGCAAGCAGCTATTCTGGATGCCATGTCGTGAAGTTCCTGCCTGATACCAGGAGCATCCATTAACAGAATAACAACGGGATATATATTATCGTCGCTTGGGTACACAATAAATGTAGGCATTTTTTGATTTTCAGAAACTTTAATTTCTACTATTTTTTCTATCATAAAGTCACCCCCATAATTGATTTAAAATATACAATAAATTTTGCGAATAACCCCCTGTTTCCGCAAAGTTTTTCCATTTGATGAAAAATTTTTATTTGTAGTTATCAACCTAACACTATTGTTACTTTCAATCGAAGTTGTAAGCATATTTGTTTCTTCTAAAAGCTCGAATAATGACTTATTTTCTACTAATATAGCAAGGGCTCTTCTAGCATTTTCAGCGACTAGTATTCCGCTTAATCTATTGTTTTTAGAAAAAGCCGGCCCTCCACTGAGGCCACCAATTGAGTTAAGACTGAATGGTGATCTGTCTGTGATGCTATAAACAAGGCCTCTTTCAAAAACTCCATATGACTTGTTTTCTAATCCTACGTGTCCAAGATAATTTAATGCTAAATCACCAGGATTTCCTGCTGGGTATCCTGAAGAAAAAGCTTCTTCTTTATATCTAGTGATTTCAAAATAGGGGAGATCTATATCTTCTTTATTCTTGAAAATTGCCAAATCTGAATTGGGATGGATATATATATCTTTTATTATCATTTGTTTTTTTCCAAATGACATTATAACTTTTGGGCATTGATTTATAACATGCCTTGCGGTAACCCAAGTATCTTGACCAACATAAAATGCTGTTCCAGACCCACCTTGACGGCGAATTTTACTTTCTGATTGAATTGTAAATTTTGGAAGAGATCGAAGATTTTTTTTGTTACTTGTAGGTGTATTCATATTGTTGGAATAGTCAATTGTCTTAATTGATGTAATATTTTTGTTTGAAAAGCTATCGGATTTAGGCCTTGATGAGCCGTCTTTTTCGAATGAGGATGCGAACGACCATAGTATCGCTATAATTGCAATTAAAAAATAAAATCCATTACTAATGAATCTCATGTTTATCCAGAGATTGCCGCACTATTTAATAGCGCAACCGATATTTTTATAGAAAATAAAAGAATAGACGAAGAAATCTCACCATTTTCAATTCTCTTTGGAAGATCATTTATTAAGACGTCAACGGCTTTGAAGCAAAAAAGCTGAATAATTATTGCTACAAACCCCCAAACGATGATCTCATAGATGGATCCACTAGCGGATAGAGAACTTGCAAGTGGTAAAGCTAAACCAATTAAAGCACCAGAAAAACTTACAGCGGCGGCAGTATTTTTCTGTCTTATTAAAGCTATTTCTTTCATTGGCGTAATGAATAGATAGATGATTACACCAATTAAAAGCACGATAACTGACGTTACAAAATGGCTAATAAGAAAGGGAAGCCCGTTTAATAACCCTCCAAAAATAAGACCGAAATCACCCATATTTTTTCCTATGCATTTAGTTTATTAATTATATTAAAAAACAACAATTTTTATACTAGATCAAGAGATGATATCAGTTTTTCTTGTTCTCTTGTCTCTATGGCGCCAGGACGATATTGCCGAATAAAGGAAATAGGCTCCTCTACTATACCAAGCTTTTTGCATAATAAAGCGGCAATAAGACCAGATCTTCCAAGTCCAGCATTACAATGTATAAGAATGTTTTTATCTTTTTGAATTTCATCGCACAAATTATCAAGAAATCGATGTAAGTGTACTTTATTTTTTGGTACAGACTTATCTTTGATAGGAAAATAGTAGTGACTAAAGTTATGCTTCTTTATAAGTTCGAAGAGGTTTGCAATCTGTAATGACGCTAACTCTTTTCTCTCTAAAAGTGATGCGACAATATCTATTTTTCTTTTTTTAAGTTCTAATAAATCCATCTCTGCTTGAATAGCCTTATTCCCGATGTCTCTCTTGCCGGGATAATGAGATATCCATAGTTGACCTTTTGTTAAAGGGTTTAAGGGAATATTATCAGGGAAAATCACTTTATATTTTAAAGCAGTGTTTAATTAGCTCCTAATTTTATCGCAATATTTTTTGTTTGGACATAATTTAAGAGCGCTTCTCGTCCTTTTTCTCTTCCATATCCAGACTTTCCATATCCCCCAAACGGTGTTTCAACACCACCAGCAAACCACTCATTTATAAAGAATTGGCCTGCTCTGACTTTTTGTGCACAATGCATAGCTCTGTCAAGGTCTTTAGTAAATACACCGCCTACGAGACCGTATTCGGTTCCGTTCGAGATACTTATGGCTTCGTCATCATCTTTAAATTTAAGTATTGATAGCACTGGTCCAAATATTTCGGTTTGAGCTATTTCCATATTCTGATCAACATCGGCAAAAACTGTAGGTTCTAAGAAAAATCCCTTATTATTTAGTTTTCTTGCACCTGTTACAGCCTTTGCTCCTTGCTTTTGGGCTTCATCACAGATTGAAACCGCTCTATCTCGTTGTTTTAAGGAGATCATAGCGCCCATGTTATTTGCAAACTCGTCTCTTTCAATACCTATTCCTACAGACATATTCTTTGCAACATCTTCTGCCAAACCAACAACCTCGTCATAAACTTTCTCATGAACTACTAATCGTGACATTGCTGAGCAAACTTGTCCTGCATTGAAGAAAATGCCTTTTCTGATGTTTTCTCTCAAGTTAGTCATTGAAGCGTCTTGATAAACAATCCCCGCTGATTTTCCACCGAGTTCTAATACAGTGGGTACTATATTTTTTGCAGCCGCCGTTGCAATAGCAGATCCCGTTTTAACTGAGCCTGTAAAAGCTATTTGGTTGATATTTTTATGAGAGCATAAATATTCACCAGCCGTTCCGCCTATTCCGCAAATAATATTTACAGTTCCAGCTGGAAAATCTGCCGCTTCTGCAGCTTTGGCAAAGAAATATTGGGTTATCGGTGTAAGTTCTGGAGATTTAATTACACACGCATTCCCCGTCGTTAAACCAGTAGACAAAGATCTCGCTGTCATCTCCATCGGGAAATTCCAAGGAATGACTTGAGCAGACACACCGTAAGGTTCATAGGAAGTGAAATCATAGTATGCTGATCCAAGAGGTATTGAACGACCTTCTAGCGTTTCGGCCTGGTTCCCATAATATTCAAAGTATCTAGCAGCATTTGTTACTTCAAATTTGGCTTCAAAAAGCGTTTTACCGGCTTCCATAGACAATAATGGAGCAATTTCTTCTAAATTTTCTATTAAATACGCACCGATTTTTTTTACCATTCTTGCACGTTCTACTGGGCGCATATTTGTAAGAAAACCGCTTTCATGAACCTTCTTCGCAGCAGAAACAGCCTTATCAACGTCATCATTATCCGCAATGGCTTGGTCAGCTAATTTCTCCCCTGTACCTGGGTTATCTACTTGAATTACACCCGCACCACCATCAACAAATTTTCCATCTATATAATTCTGCCAGTAATCCTTCATTGCAAGACCTCTCGTTAACTATTCAAGACAAATTTAAATTTTAATTATATAATACAACAATAAATTTCAAATTATCAATTTTATAGGAAAAAGATGATATTTTATGATTGTAATACTGCGCCAAGCCCTCGCAGGGTTCGTATGTTTATCCAAGAAAAAAAAATCAACATCGAGACTAAGAACGTTGATTTAAGAAATTCAGAACAAATGGAGGATTGGTTTTCAAAAATAAATCCACGAAATACAGTTCCTGTCTTAGTTTCTAAAGAAAACAACATCTTTTATCACAGTCTTTCTATATGTGTTTATCTTGAGCAAGAGTTTCCTGAAATAAATCTACTTGGAAGCACAAACGAAGAAAAAGGACAAATAATAAACTTAATTAATGACGTTGAAAGTAATTTATTTATAGCAATTGCAGATTGTTTAAGAAATACGTCTAAAGCTATGAAAAATAGAGCTATTACCGGTCCAAAAAATTATGAACAAATTCCAGAATTAGCAATTAGGGGAAGAGAAAGGGTTAAATCATACTTTGAAATATTAAACCACCAATTAAGTGGTAAATCCTTTTTGTGCTCAGATAGGTTTACGGCAGCCGATATATGGGCGTTTGTTGCTGTTGATTTTACGAGAGCCATCAAAGAGCCAATACCTGATTTCATGACCGGTTTGAGGGATTGGTATGAAAGAGTTTCTAAGAGGGATAGTGCACAATTAAAACTATAAAGGGAATTACGTGTCAATAATTGATACTACTCAGGATCTTGAGGCTTTTTGTTTGGCGGCCGCAAATTATCCCTATGTAACCATTGATACGGAGTTTATGCGTGATAAGACTTATTACGCTAAACTATGTTTAATTCAAATTGCTTATCCTAAAAAAGGTAAAGACAGTTTTGCGTTAATAGATCCACTATCAGAAAAACTATCCCTAAAACCATTTTTTGACCTTTTAGCAAATGAAGGTATTTTAAAAGTTCTGCATTCAGGAAGGCAGGATCTAGAAATCTTTTTCAATAAAACAGGCGTACTTCCAAAACCTATATTCGATACTCAAATCGCTGCTATGGTTTGCGGCTTTGGTGATCAAGTTGCTTATGAGACTTTAGTAAATCAAATTGCAGAGAAAAAAATAGATAAATCTAGCAGGTTTACAGATTGGTCAAAGAGACCACTTTCAGATAAGCAGATCAATTATGCCTTAACTGATGTAACTTATTTAAGAACTATTTATGAAAAGCTTAAAGATGAAATAAATAACTCTAATAGACTTTCTTGGGTAAAAGAAGAATTTGATATTCTTAAAAACCCTAAAACGTATTCCACTGATCCAGACGAGTCTTGGAAAAAGATAAGGCTTCGAAGGAAAGATCAAGATTTTGTTAAAATTATAAAGAGTATTTCTTCGTTTAGGGAAAATGAAGCTCAGAAAAGGGATTTACCAAGAGGACATATTTTAAAAGATGAAGAAATAATTCAAATAGCTTCTCAGAGGCCAAAAAAACTTCAAGATCTTTATAGCTCTAGATTACCATCTAAGGCACTAAAAACTGGATGGATTGCAAAAGGTATAATAGAGTGTATAGAAAGCTCTAAATCTTTACCCGACGAGCCTATAGAGGACTATCAATATATTCCCTTATCTTCGAGCCAGTTAGCCCTCGTTGAGCTTTTGAAAGTTCTTCTTAAATTTAATGCCTCTTGTCATAATGTGGCAACAAAATTAATTGCTAGTTCGAAGGATATTGAAATGATTGCACGACATAAAAATCCAAATGTGAGAGCTTTAGAGGGATGGAGGTTCAAAATTTTTGGTGAAGATGCATTGAAACTAAAAAATGGTGAAATATCTCTTACATTCAATGATAATGGGCTACATCTTATAACAGTATAAAGCAATTGAGGAATATACACATGCATTTCGATCAAATTAAGGAAGACCTCGATTTATTTAGTGAGTGGGAAGATAGATACGGATATATAATCGATTTAGGAAAGCAGGTCTCCCTCCCAGATGAAATGAAAACAGACAAAAATAAGGTAAATGGTTGCGCAAGTCAGGTTTGGCTAGACATGAATTGGAACATATCTAACAGTTCTAAAGTATTTAATATAGAAGGAGACTCTGATGCTCTAATAGTTAAGGGCTTAATAGCAATTCTTTTAAGCCTATATAAAGGCAAAACACTTGTCGAAGCACAAGCCGTTGATCCAAGGGCAGAGTTTGAGAAATTAGGCTTAAATGCTCACCTTTCTTCACAAAGATCAAATGGGTTAAAATCTATGATTGACCAAATTAAAATTTTCGTGAACACTGAAGAAAATTGAGTCTCTTTGTGGAGGTTTGGTATGTCTGACGAAGAAGAAATTGACGAAGAAATTATTCTTAGTGAGCTTAATGACGATGAGCTCGTTCTCCAAATGCACGATGATTTATATGACGGTCTTAATGATGAGATCGTTGAAGGCGTAAATATCCTTTTGGAGAGAAAATGGCAACCTTATGATGTTTTAACAAAAGCATTAGTAGAGGGCATGCGGATAGTAGGAGAGGACTTTCGTGATGGTATATTGTTTGTACCGGAAGTTTTATTAGCAGCTAATGCCATGAAGGCAGGAATGGCAATTCTTAAGCCACTGTTAGCAGAAACAGGTGCGCCGCGCTTAGGAAAGCTTGTGATTGGCACAGTGAAGGGTGATATACACGATATTGGAAAAAACCTTGTTATCATGATGATGGAAGGTGCAGGCTTTGAGGTTAGAGACTTAGGAATAAATAATCCTGTTGAAAACTACTTAACAGCGCTAGAGGAAGAGGATCCAGACTTTTTGGGTATGTCTGCGTTATTGACAACAACTATGCCCTATATGAAGGTGGTAATTGATACCTTAGTTGAAAAAGGATTAAGAGATAAGTACATGGTTTTAGTTGGTGGAGCACCTTTGAACGAAGAATTTAGCAAATCAATTGGCGCTGACGCATATTGTAGAGATGCTGCTGTTGCCGTTGAAACAGCTAAAGACATGATGAAAAGAAAGCATAATCAATTAAAAGCTTAGTCCATTTAATTTAAAGAAAGAGTAATTATTTCAGTTAGAAATTTGATAAAACTGACTCAAACATCCTTAATCCGGATACGCTACCTAACTCCTTATCAACTGCTCTTTCTGGATGTGGCATCATTCCGATAACGCGCTTGTTTTTTGAGCAAACTCCTGCGATATCTTTGATTGAACCATTTGGATTGTCTCTATACTTTAAAACAATTCCTTCATTTTGTTCTAATTCCTCAATTTCTGGGCCATTTAAAAAATACTGACCGTCATGATGCGCTATAGGAATTGAAATAGTTTTATTGTGCTCAAAATTAGAGGTAAAAAATGTTTTATTGTTTGCCACAATCAAATCTTGGTCCTTACAAATAAATTTTTGATTAGTATTTGGTATTAGTGCTCCCGGTAATATCTTTGTCTCTGTTAAAATTTGAAACCCATTACAAATTCCGATAATAAATCCCCCAATCTCATAAAAGTTTTTAACAGCTTTCATAATAGGAGATTTTGCCGCTATCGCTCCGCATCTGAGATAGTCACCATAGGAGAATCCTCCCGGAAGTACAACGAGGTCAACTTTTGGAAGGGTTGTCTCTTTATGCCAGATCATTTTGACATCAAATTCAGGGAATATTTCAAAAGCTCTTTGACAATCTTTGTCACAATTAGAACCAGGAAAAACTATGACTCCACACTTTATTATTCTGAAACCTCATAATATGTAAATTCTTCAATTACGGAATTAGTAAGCAAATCTGCACAGATTCTTTCTACTTCCTTAATAGCTTGCTCCCTATTTTTTGATGATGCCGTTAATTCAAAGAGCTTTCCTTGTTTTACATCCAAAATATTTCCTAGATTATTTATATTGATAGATTGCTTGATAGCCTCTCCTTGTGGGTCAAGAACACCTTTTTTAAGTATAACTTCAACTTTAAATTTGAAAACTTTTTCATTAAGGGTCATCGTACGGCACTTCTCACATTTTTTGGTAATAAATCAAATCTATCCGCTACTTCAGTGTATGCAATTGAAATACTACCTTCATTCAATCTAAAAACATCTTTATCGAGGCGTTTTTTTGTTTTTGAGTCCCATAGACGACAGGTATCAGGACTTATTTCATCAGCAATAATAAGTTTTTCGCCCTCTGATCTGAAGCTTCTGCCGATTTCAATCTTGAAGTCTACAAGTGTCAGATTAACTGCAGAAAGCAGGCCACATAGAAAATCATTTGTTCTTAAGGCTATCTCAAATATCTCTCCTAGTTCTGTTTCTGTAGCCCACTCAAAAGTACTTATTTGACTTTCAGTAACCAATGGATCGTTTAGACTGTCGTCCTTGTAGTAAAACTCCACTAATGGTCTAGGTAAGCGTTTACCTTCCTCTATGCCCAATCTTTTTGATAAGGAGCCAGCTGCGATATTTCTGACCACTACTTCTAAAGGTATGATGTCACACTTTTCTACCAATTGCTCGCGCATATTTAATCTACTAATAAAGTGGGTTGGAACATTAACAGAATTAAGTTTTTGCATAAAAAATTCTGACAAAAAATTATTTAGAACTCCCTTACCTTCTATTACCTCCTTTTTTTTTGCATTAAAGGCGGTTGCTTCATCCTTGAAATGCTGGATTAAGCTATAGGAGTCTCCCGTAGAGTACAAAATCTTCGCCTTGCCTTCATAAAGTTTTTTCTTTTTTTTTATAGTCATTATTTGGTGCCAAAAACTCTCTTAAATAAAGTGTCAACAAATTTTGTATGATACTCCAGTTTAGAAATCTCCAATAGCTCATTTTCATTTATATGTGACTTTATAAAACTATCTCTTTGAGCTTCTTCTATGAAGTCCAAATTTTCTGAGTTCCAAACCTTCATTGCAACTTTCTGTACGTTAGCATAAGCATCCTCACGGCTAACTCCTTTCTGGGTCAACATAAGTAATAACTGCTGTGAATTGTAAAGGCCCTTAGATTTTCCCATATTCCTTTTCATATTTTCTGGATAAACACGCAAATCCTTTATAACTTTTGTAAGACGTGTGATGGCAAAATCTAACGTAATAGTTGTATCTGGACCAATATTTCTTTCTACCGAGCTATGAGAAATATCTCTTTCATGCCAAAGCGTAATATTTTCAAGTGCGGGGATTACGGCCATCCTAATTAATCTTGCTAAACCAGTGAGGTTTTCTGTAAGTACTGGGTTTCTCTTATGTGGCATAGCGCTTGAACCTTTTTGACCTTCCGAAAAGTTCTCTTCTGCCTCAAGTACTTCAGATCTACTCAAATGTCTAATCTCTGTTGCGATTCTTTCGATAGAGGAGGCTACAATTGCCAACACAGAAAAAAACATTGCGTGTCTATCTCTAGGAATGATTTGGGTTGATATTATTTCGGGATTGAGATTAAGTTTTTTACACACCATTTCCTCCACCCTCGGATCAATGTTCGCAAAAGTTCCAACAGCGCCAGATAGTGCGCCAGTTGAAATTTCTATCTTAGCATTCTGTAATCTCAAAAGATTTCTTTTCATCTCGGCGTATGCCTGCGCGAGTTTTAAACCAAAAGTTGTTGGTTCTGCAAATATCCCATGACTGCGCCCTATACAAATAGTATTTTTATGTTCGAAAGCTCTTACCTTTACAACATCTAACAAGTCTTGTAAGCCTTTTTCAAGATAGTTAGATGCGTTAACTAATTGTATGTTGAAACATGTGTCAAGCACATCAGAAGACGTTAAACCTTGGTGCACAAATCTTGAGCTCTCTCCAACAAACTTTGAAAGATATGTAAGAAAAGCAATTACGTCGTGCTTTGTTATTTTTTCAATAGCATCAATTTCATCAATGTCATAATCGATACCACTAGCCTTTAACACATTTTTCGTTGTTCCCTTAGGAATAAGGCTTATACTTTCCATAGCTTCGCAAGCATATGCTTCGATTTCAAACCAAATTTTATACTTTTCTTGCTGTGACCATACTTTTATCAGTTCTGGTCTAGAGTAACGCTTTATCATCTCTTAAATTTCATTGGGACACTAGTTTATAGTTATTATTTATTAATGTAGAGTGCAACGATTTAATTGTTTTCTTTTACTTTTTTAACTATTTTTTTGATATCTAGCCTATTCAATTCAAGAGTATTAATGGGGCTCCAGTCTTTCATATAATTTCTTTGCCAAGTTCTTTGTCTTTTTGCAAATTGGCGTGTCTTAAGGGCAAGATTTTGGAATAGTTTTTCAAAACTTATTTCCCCATTTAAGTACCTAACTATATCTTCTGCGCCTATTGCTTTTGTAAAAGGTAATTTTTTATCCCAACAAGTGTTATAGACCTTCTCTACTTCTTTTATAACACCACACTCCAACATATGATTGACCCTATTACTTATCCTATTAGCCAAACCTTCTTTTTCTAATTCAACTAATAATAAAGTTGCATTTGATGCAGAAATTAATGGGGACGAATTCTTGCTTTGCCAATATAATATACTCTTTCCGGTTGCTTCTAGCACTTCCCATGCTCTTTGAACTCTTCGTCTGTTATTGGTATCTATTTTCTCTAAAATACCAGGATCATTCATATTTAAACCCTCTAAGAAAAAAGATAGATCACGTGAATTTGCAAAATCTCTGATCTCTTCTGGAATTTGAGGAATTTGTGACAAACCGTTTAATAATGCGTTAAAATATAATCCTGTACCACCAACAAAAATAAACGTTTTTGAGTTTTTTGAATATAGATCAAAAATATTTTTGACATCTTTGATCCAATCTCCAACGCTATAATTAACACGACATGAAACATGACCATAAAGATCATGCAATGTCTTCTTTTCTGTTGGGCGATCTGTAAGTATTTTCCAACAATCATACACTTGTAGAGCATCGGCATTAATTATCACAGGGCTTTCAAAATAATCAGAAAGCTCCATAGCAAAAGAAGATTTCCCCGAGGCTGTACAACCACTTATACAAATAAATTTGTGCATAGATCCAAAGTACTATTATTTGATAAGTTTAATACAGATATAATTTATCTTATAGTTTCTTCTTTAGGTATTATTTTTCTATTCCAAGCGCCAAGATATATTGCTCCAGATGTTATTAGTGCTTGAACGACGAATGCAATAGATATGAGAGAAAAGTAATGATTAACGGAACCTGTAGTGTATCTTGAAACAATGATACTGCCTATTATAACGATTAATAAACGAATAATTGCTGCGATTGCAGGCCAGAGAACTCTTCCTGCACCCTGAGATGCAAAATATAAACACAACCCACTAGCAAAAAAGATATAGAAAGGACCAACAATTTCTAAGTAAGTTTTGCATACTTCCTGAGCATTCGGGTCAGATGTAAATGCATTAGACCAAAAACTAGGGTAGAAATAGGCACCGAACCCTATTAAGCCAGCTGCCAAAGCACTATAAAAGGTAGCAACCCATCCAATGTTTAAAGCTCTCTTTAATTTATTAGCACCAATATTTATCCCTATTAAAGCAGTTGATGCTGCTCCAAAGCCAAAAACAATTGGAATAATAAGAAATTCCAAACGTGCCCCAACACCATAGCCTGCGAGTGTCTGAACATCAAAATTTGTCATGTACGCGGTTATAACAACAACTGACCCCCAAGTGCAAAATGCATTTATTGACGCTAAAGATCCTAATTTAACAATAGAAATAATGCTACTAGGATTAAAAAACCGGATTGATATCTTTAGTTTTAATGCGTTACTTTTGTGCATTAGCCAAAATAGCAAACAAAAGGCAGCTACCCCATTTCCTATAACAATGGAAAGTGATGATCCTGCAATACCCATGCTTTGTATAGGGCCTATGCCAAATATGAATATCGCTCCCAATATTATTTGAACCAATGACCCAATACCTAAGAAAAGTGCGGCAATGAACATGTTGCCTGTTGCTCTTACTACGCCAGCCATACCATTTGCAACCCAGATGGTAAATGACCCAGCAAAGAGAACGTTAGAGTATTTCAAAACTTCTTCTAAAACTTCTTTGCTAGCCCCAAGGCTTACATAAATTACCTCACCGAATACTAAAAAAATAATGGCAAATAGTATACCTAGACCAAATGTGAGTATTAGACCACTTAATGCAATCTCTTCCGCTGCCTGAACATTATTAGCGCCGAGCTTTTGAGCCACTAAACCGGTAATGGCGCCACCTATTGTTCCAGCTGATAGCATTAAGAGCAAAAAGAGCATTGGAAAGCCCAAGGCCAAGCCACCTAGTGGTATCACCCCTAGTTGTCCAATGTAAAAGCCTTCTATAATGAAAGTAATAATCCACATAGACATTGTGAGCATGTTAGGAATAGCTAGTATAAGAACTATTGATCCAATATGCGCATTGAGTAATTCCGACTTGTTTATCAATCTATATTCCTTGAAGTTATACAAATAAACGCAGAATGTGTTACAATTGATTTAATGATACTATAAATATAAACTCGAAAGGTGTTACCTTTAATTAAATAATTTTTGGCTTGAATATAAAGTGAAAATTGCATTTAAAAATTCATACCCAAAATGTCCAAAGGGAATGTCAGTGAATGAGTGGAAAGCTAGAGTTGACTTAGCTGCGATCTATAGATTAACTGACTACTATGGTTGGACTAGCGTTGTGTATAACCATATAACCTTAAGAATCCCAAATACTGATACTTTTCTAATTAATCCCTTTGGCCTTAGATACGACGAAATTAATGCATCGAATTTGATTAAGATTGATTTAGATGGAAATAAGTTGGACCCTAACGATTGGCCGATAAACCAGGCTGGATATAATATTCATTCTGCTATACATAAAGCAAGAAATAAAGACCTTCATTGCGTTATGCATACCCATGAACCAATGAGTCAAACAATTGCAGCGCTTAAAGAAAAGGTTATACCTATGTTTCAAGAGGCTTGCCAATTATATGAAAGGGTAGGCTATCATGATTTTGAGGGTATAGTTCTGGACACCTCGGAGAAAAAAAGACTTATTAAGTCTCTTGGTAAGTCAAATCATACATTAGTTTTAAGAAATCATGGCTTAATTACTGCTGGACCAAGCGCTATTTGGGCGTTTATTAGGCACCAAGTGTTTATTAGGAATGCCGAAATACAACTAAGAGCAATGAGTTCTGGTGGTAAGATTATAAAAATTCCAAAAAAAATTATGGTTCATACTAGAAAACAGTTCGAAGGTGGGGCAGCACAGGGAGGAGCCGAAGTGAGGCATCCTGAGTGGCCAGCTTATTGGAGATTGCTGGACAAGCTTGATCCAAGTTGGAAAAAATAAATGCTAAATTTTAAATATTTCTTCCATTAGATTGAAGCTCGGCTTTACTTCCTTCGTGTAGTTTGAATATTCTCCAGGATATAGGATACTGTTGATGTCTGCCGCTATTGATGCCCCAAGATTTACTTGAGTATCTTCTATCGCGACGGCCTCGCATGGACTAACCCCAATTTTTTTGAGCGCGTTTCGATAAATTTCGGGATTTGGTTTTGGATGTAAGCAGTCTTTGGATGTAGTGATTATATCAAAGTCATTAAAGTTTACTTTATCTTCAAGTGCTTTAGATAACGACTTTATATTTGTCTCTGAAGTAGTTGTTATTAAACCAACTTTTAAATCGCTTGCTTTGCTATGGTGAAATACTTCAACAAACTCAATCCGTGATATATCTTCTTGCTCTATAAGTTCTGCATAAATCTCTTCTTTTAGATTATGAATTTTATCAACCAAGTCTTCTGCAATGTCTGGTATTGTGAAATTTCTTATTCTATCTTTGCCGCCGGGGACTTTAAGCATTTCGCAATAGTTTGCAACGTTCCAGTAACAGTCAATGTTTAATCTTTTAAAAGCTAAATTATAACTCCGTCTTTGTATCTCAGATGTTTCAGCAACTGTTCCAATAGACCCAAATAAGACTGCTTTTAAGTTTTTATTCACTCCATACCTCCACTAGATTTTGTACCCCTTAAAATTTTTATTTGATATCCCATGATGCCTGGAATGCCTTTTTTAATTTCTCAATATTAAAATCTTTTTGTCTAGCCGCCTCTAAAATTGGAACCTCTTTCTTTACAACAAGGTCCAACGCATTAGGCAATGCATCCAAATACTTTTTCGGCACTGTCATAGCACCATGCTGATCAGCATGTATAAAGTCTCCAGGCTTTATTTCTAATCCCAATATATTTACAGGTGTGTCTAACTCAGTGAGGTGTACAAAGGCGTGACTAGGCCCTATGCTTCCCGCGATAACTTGATACCCAGAATCCAGCATTCCTAAATCTCTTAGCAGTCCATTAGTAACAGTGCCTTTAATTTTCAATCCCTTATGTACAGCAACATTAAGCTCCCCCCAAAAAGCCCCAATACAGTTGGGAAAGTCCGTGTCCTCTATAACTACTACAGGGTTTTCTTCATTTTTGACGATGTATTCGTAATATTCCATACGGATATTGTTAATTTCTTTTTGAGATATGAGTGGGGGTGAAGAGGCACGTATTTTAGCCGTTTTTGCAAAACCAACAACGGGCTGGGTAGAATTTTGAGCTGTAACCATCGAGCTTTTAGTAAATCCTAAAGCGGATCTGGTGCCTAATATAATATCCATAGCATTACACATTGTTGGCGTATCGTATTTAGAAGTTGTTTTAATAAGTTGATCAATATTCATTGTCTATTCTTTACTCAATTTTCTGCTGCCATCAAGGTGATATTTTCGTTGTTCTGTCCAATATGTCGATATCCTGCATCTTCCAAAAATAAAGAAGATCTATGAATACCCAGTTTTCCTTAAGCTTCTTTCCTTCTCTCCTGTAAATATCAATTACCCGCATATCGCCTCTTTTCCCTGTGGATGGCATCCCCATAAATCCTCCTGAATGGACCAACGAAAGATTTGGCCAACCAAAAAACCCTCCAAAAAATCCTTCTGTTATCCTACAAATATGCCCATTAAACTGGCGTTCCTTAAAACTTTCTCTGAATGGTCTGCAGTGTTGCTCGGCATATCTTTCTATTGTATACGTTGCTCCTATTCCTGATGGACCCCACCATAACATATCTTGGTGCCAGCTTTTTTTAAGCTCCTTTATTAATGAAACTTTATCAGTTGATTTCCAAACCTTTAGATCATCGATCATAACTTCAATAGCTTTTTTAGTTTTAATAGTTTCTGCCGCATCTTGATCGTCAAATAATAAACCATCATGTGATGAAGGACCGGGCTGAACAAGGCTAGCCCCAGTTTGATAATGGAAAGGGTATACCCCTGCTTGAGACATAAAGTGAGGAATATCAAAAAACATTGCTGTTTCCACGATTTTATTTGAAACAATTTTGTTGAATTCTGCATATCGCAGAAAAGTCAGTTTTTTATTTGGTGATATTTTTAGCCATGGTTTATCAAAGAGACCCATCAAGTGGCCCATTGACGCCACCCAAACACCTTCGTTACCCGAAATAGTGTTGTTTCCTGCAAAAAAAATATCCATTCTTCTTGTAAGGTTAGACAAACTGGATTTCAAAGGGTTCCAGAAAAGCTCACATACAGAACCGCAACCATTTATTTTATTAAAAGGATGAAAACCACGCCATATAATGTCTTTTGAACAATATTTCAAAAAAACATTTTTCGTATCTTCTATATCGGATGTTTGTAATGCCTTATAAAACTCAAGCACTAAGTTTTTTTCAGTTAGAAAACTCACTTACTTCTTCTTTAATTAATCATAGTTATGGGCTTCTTATGGTCCTTATTATGTCAGGTTAGAGCAAATTACAAAAATACTTGCTAGAATCTGAGTTTATATAATAACATTTTAATATCTACTTGCAAACGTATGCAATAAGTTTATTTTGGAAACTTAAATGGCTGAAATTCAACTTAAAAAACTTACCAAACGTTGGGGTAATTTCACGGCTGTAGATGATTTTAATTTAATAATAGCTGATAAAGAATTTCTTGTACTATTAGGGCCATCAGGCTGTGGAAAAACAACAACTATGAGAATGATTGCTGGCCTAGAAGACGCAACCAACGGTGATATCTTAGTAGATGGCAAAAAAATAAATGACCTTGAACCAAAGGATCGTGATGTCGCGATGGTGTTTCAGAGTTATGCACTTTACCCAAACATGAATGTGTACGAAAACATAAGGTTTCCTCTTAAGGTCAGGGGTATAGATAAATCTACGCATAATGAAAAAGTTATGCGCGCTGTAAAAATGGTAGAATTAGAGAATTTTCTTCATCGTAAGCCTGCTGAATTATCAGGGGGTCAGAGGCAGAGGGTAGCTTTAGCGCGCGCTATCGTAAGAGAGCCAAACGTATTTTTAATGGATGAACCTTTATCAAATCTCGATGCCAAGTTAAGAGTATCTACACGCGCTCAAATAAAAAACCTTAGCCATGAACTTGCCGTCACAACTGTCTATGTGACGCATGACCAAGTTGAGGCTATGACACTTGCAGACAGAGTAGTTGTTATGAAAGAGGGGATTATTCAGCAGGTAGGTAGTCCTACGGAGATATATGATAACCCCGCTAACGCTTTTGTAGCAAGCTTTATAGGCTCTCCTGCCATGAATTTAATTGACGGAGAGGTTATTAATAAAAAATTCACTGCTGATTTGACCTCGGTAAGTGGGTTAAATGTTAAAAACTCAAAAGTCACATTAGGTTTCAGAGCCGAAGACGCTAGCGTTGTGAAAAGTGGCGGTCAAATAAATGCTCCAATTTACACATTAGAAATCTTAGGTGATGCGACTATGGTTACTGTTAAAATTGGGCAATCATTGGTAAGCATAAAAACAGAAAAAGATTACAGAGCGAATATTGAGGATTATGTTTCAATTCATATTCCATCAAAGAAATGTCACCTGTTTGATCATAAAACGGGGGATCGAATTGGGAGGTAATTTTTCCCATAATTTCTCGAGAAATCGAGACAAACCTAGTGCTTTTAATATGAAGCACAAAACTATCATGGAGTTTTATTATGATTAAAAATATTATGCGGTTGGTTGTAGCAAGTGCTATAGCTGTTTTTGCTGCCCCTATTTTTGCTGATGGTCACGGATGTAAAATATCAGCAAGGGTTAGCATTGTAGGTAACGAGTTTCCAGCAATCCACGCAGTTGCCGATGGTGCAAAGGTATGTAAGGGATCAGAAGTTAAGGCTAACTTGACAGCTGATCACCAAAAAATAAATGTTGCTGGTATGAGTGGTAATCCAGCGGAGTATACTTCTGCCATTATAGCCAATTCATCAATAGTTGCGTTAATGAATAATGATGTGATTAGACCATTAGATGATCTTGTTGCAAAACATGGAAAAGGCCTAAAGAAAAACCAGCTCATCACGATTAATGGTAAAGTTATGGCCGTTGCTTTTATGGCAAATGCACAACATTTGGTTTATCGTTCAGATATTTTAGAAAAAGCTGGCATATCAGCTCCAAAAACCTATGAAGAAATGCTCGCTGGAGCAAAAATCATAAAAGATAAAGGTTTAATGGATTATCCTCTAGGAGGTGCCTATAAAGCTGGCTGGAATTTAGCTCAGGAATTTACAAATATGTATATTGGTCATGGAGGTGAATTTTTTAAGCCGGGTTCAGCTGAAGTGTCAATTAATAATGCAAAGGGAGTAGCTACACTTGAGATGTTAAAAGCCCTTTCCACATACATGAATCCGGATTTCTTGACTCATGACTCGAACGCTACTTCAGCTGAGTGGAAAGCTGGTAATGTAGCTATGATGAATATGTGGGGATCAAGAATGGGTCCTTTGATGGATCCTGAGCAGTCAACTCCAACGGTAGTAAAAACAACTACACTAGGAGATCCTATGACTGTTGGAGGAGGATCAACTCCTGCAACAACACTTTGGTGGGACGGTTGGACTGTTGCTAAAAACATCTCAGATGCAGAAGCTGAAGCCACGTTTATAGCAATGATGAATGGTATTAATCCTAAAAGATTGGACGATAAAATGATGCCATTAGCTGTTTGGCTGATCGAAGGATTTAAACCTGGTCCAGCAAATGTAGGCGTTGCTGCTGCAGCAAGGATGAACGCAATTCCATATCCTATGCTACCTTATCAAGGACTTCTACACTCAGCTCTTGGTAGTGAAATTGTAGACTTTATGCAAGGTAAAGAAGGTGCAGCCACTGCTCTTGCAGACGTTGAAGCTGCTTATACTGCAGCCGCAAAAGAAAAGGGTTTCCTTAACTAAATGTGATCTTGTATCAGGGAAGCTTAATACTTCCCTGATAATTTTTTTGTTCAAGAGTTTATTTAATGAAACATAAAACTTTTTTTTGGTTCTTTTTGCCTACAGCATCTGCAATGCTACTTTTTATTGCTTTGCCAATTTTTTCAATTGTCATTCAGTCACTATTTACCCCTCATGATGCTGTAATTATCGTTACAGAGAACTGTGATCCTTTTGGTTGCAAGCAAGAAACGACAATTGATCAAGAAGCAACGAGAGATTTAAAGAAATCCGAACCATTAGGAAAGTTTGTTGGTTTAGAAATTTATAAGGACAGAGGCCATCTTGCGGTAAACGAAATAAAAGAAATATGGGTAGAGTCCAATAATTTCGCAGAATTTAGAAATAATATTGGGAACCTACCTTTTTATAGAGCTATGGCTTTTACTTTGACATTCACATTCACAGTGACACCGTTAATGCTCGTTTTTGGTTTTATTATTGCACTGGCTGTGAATTCCCTTCATCAGAATTTAAAGGGTTTAACTATCTTTTTCTCCCTTCTTCCAATGATTGTCTCTCCTTTGATAGGGTCTCTTGTCTTATTTTGGATGATAGACAGTAGAGGAATAATTGGTGAAGCACTGCAATATGTATTTGAAGACCCTGATTTATCTCTAAAAGCATCTACTGGTCTAACTTGGGTTATGTTGATAGTTTATGGCGTTTGGCATGCGGCTCCTTTTTCATTCGTTGTCTTTTATGCAGGATTACAAACCTTACCGATGGACACTATAGAAAGTGCTAAAATTGATGGTGCGTCAAGGTTACAACAAGTTTGGTATGTAGTGATACCTCATCTAATGCCGCTTATTACTTTTGTAGCATTGATGCAATTAATGGATAATTTTAGAGTCTTTGAACCTATAGTTGGCTTTAGTGCTGAAGCACATGCTCAATCTCTTTCATGGTTTATTTTTAATGACTTAGGGGGAGAAACTAGATTGCTTTCGTCTGCAGCAACATCTTCAGTTTTAACAATAATAGGTGTCTCTATTCTATTATTTCCTGTTTTGATTAGAACTTGGTGTGATTTCAACGAAAAGAGTGCAAAATGATAAATCACTCTCTTAAACTTCCTATCTCGCTCAAAGTTTCCATATCGATATTTATTGTTTTTTGGTTAATTATTGCAGCTTTTCCGTTCATTTGGACTCTTTGGGGATCTTTTAAGATAGAAGCCGACTTCTTTTCAAAAGCAGATTGGATGAACGCTCTGTTTGCACCACGTACTATTGCCGAGAAAGGTGGGGCCTTTACGGGAGATGGTTATTATGGAGCTTGGGTGCAAGAGAACTTTTGGCAAGCGGTCATAAATACAACTCTAGTATGCTTCTTCGTAGTAGGGACGTCTTTAACAATTGGGACACTAGGCGGGTATGCGCTTTCAAGATCATCTTACAAGTATACCTTTTGGCTGTTGATAACTGCTCTTATTTTTAGAGCTATGCCTCCGATAACTTTAGTAGCTGGTTATTTGTTACCATTTTATGAGTGGAATTTGTGGGGACATTTAGCAACCACAGTCATAGTCTTGGTCGCCATCAATCAGCCTTTTACATTATGGATGTTGCATAGTTTTTTTCAAAAAATTCCGAAAGAATTAGATGAAAGCGCAAAAGTCGACGGATGCACGCAGTTTCAGGCTTTTAGGCACGTTATTATACCCGTGATGTGGCCGGGCGTTATTACAACAGGACTGTTTAGCTTTTTATTGGCTTACAATGATTTTGCTATAACATCTATGCTCTTATCACAAAACAACCAAACCATGATGCCCAAGATAGCTAGTTTTATGGGAACTACACAAACTGAGGGAAATGTAATGTTTGCTGTAGCAGCAGTTGTTTCGACTACTGCACCCTTATTTATTATGGTCATGTTTTTTCAAAGGCAGATTGTAAGTGGACTGACTGCTGGGGCAGTTAAGGGATAAATTTTGAGAAGAAATAATTGAAGAAAAATTTTTTTATTAATTTTAAAGGTAGAGGTTTAAAAAATGGCGGTTAGAAAAATTAAAAACAGTAAATCAGAGGGTGAAAAGCTTGAAGAAGATTTTAATGTAAGGACTGTGGTCGAAAAAACATTGAAAGAAGTTGAAGTGAAAGGAGATGAAGCTGTTCGTGAGCTTTCAAAAAAGTTTGATAACTTTGACCGTCCAAATTTTTTGCTAACAGAATCCGAAATTGACGCCGCAATGCAAAAAGTTTCTACGCGTGATATGGAAGACATTAAATTTGCTCAAAATCAGATTAGAAGGTTTGCAAAAGAGCAGATGAATAGTATGAGTGATGTAGAGGTCGAAACTTTGCCAGGAGTAATTTTAGGTCATAAAAATATCCCAGTGCAATCAGTAGGGTGTTATGTTCCTGGAGGCAAGTTTCCAATGGTTGCCTCTGCACACATGTCAG
>CABZEG010000017.1 GCA_902524655.1 uncultured Alphaproteobacteria bacterium
AACGGCATACAATTTGGATTTATGCTGTTTTTAATGTCGGCAGGTTTGACATTGATTTTCGGAGTTATGGGCTTGATAAACTTGGCCCATGGCTCTTTTTTCATGATAGGAGCCTTTAGCGCTTCTTTTGTTGCTGGTTTGACTGGAAATTTCTTGTTAGCCATTTTGGCTTCATTATTCTTTCCAGCTCTTATTGGAATAATGGTCGAGTTCTCAATTATTAGAAAGCTTTATGAGCGTGACCATCTTGACCAGGTTTTAGCAACATTTGCACTTATTTTGATATTTTCGGAGGCAACCAGGTACATTTTTGGCGCATTTCCACTTTTTTTGGATATTCCAAATATACTTCAAGGAAATATTCTATTACCTGGTGAAATAGTATACTCCAAGTACAGGTTGATAATAATAATTATTGGTCTTTTTATAGCCATAGGCCTATATTTTTTAATAAACAGAACCTTATTAGGAATTCAAATTAAAGCCGGTCAGAACGATAGACAAATGATAAGAGTTCTTGGAATAAATATATCAAGACTTTATACAATAGTATTTGCAATGGGAGCGGCACTAGCAGGATTGGCTGGAGCATTAATTGGTGCCATTCAATCAGTTGAAGTTGGTATGGGAGAACCTGTATTGATATTGGCTTTTGTTGTAATAGTAATAGGTGGAATCGGTTCAATTAAAGGTGCATTGATTGGAGCACTTTTAATAGGAGTTCTTGACACTATGGCTCGACTGTTTCTCCCAATATTTTTTGAACTTATTATGGAGACCTCCCAAGCCTTATCCCTAGGCTCGTCACTGGCTTCTATGAGTGCATATCTCTTAATGGCATTAGTGTTAATATTTAGACCCACCGGTCTTTTTGGAAAAAAATAATGCTCACAGAAAAAAAGTTCAATCTAATTATAGTCCTTGGTATCTTCGCTTTTTCCTTGATTGGTTACGTAATAAATGAACCTTACTTCATTACTCTTGCAACAAAAATTGTTATTTTGGGCATCGCCGGCTGTGCTTTAAATTTAATATTAGGATTTGGGGGCATGGTGTCTTTTGGTCATGCAATGTTTTTCGGTGTAGGTAGTTACGTGGCTGCGATAAGTGCTTTTCATAGCATGAACGGTGAGTCCATCAATTTAATATTTTTTGATTTTAATGGTAGTAGTCAAATGTTCTTCAATTGGTTTCTCGCTGTTATTTTTTCAATGTTTTTTGCCCTCGTTGTTGGGAGCATTTCTATAAGAACAAGCGGTGTATATTTCATAATGATTACTTTAGCCTTTGCGCAAATGACTTACTATTTTTCAGTAGGCTGGACAAAATATGGTGGTGAAGATGGTTTGTCTACATATGTAAGGAATGATCTATTTTCAATAAACACAATGCTTCCTTTAAACTTTTTTATTATTTGCTTCGCTTGCTTATGTGTTGTTGGGTTTATTTTGAATTGGGTTATAAATTCGAATTTTGGAAATTTTTTAAAAGGCTGTAAAGAAAATGAAAAAAAAATGATATCGTTAGGTCTCAATCCATATACGCTTAAATTAACAGCTTTTGTAATATCTGGAGCGATAACAGGTTTAGCAGGCGCATTGTATGTAGATCTTAATAGGTTCGTTAGTCCAACATCTTTAAGTTGGCAAACTTCTGGAGAATTAATTGTTTTGGTTATACTTGGAGGAAGTGCCAGGCTATTTGGGCCATTGCTAGGAGCTATAGTGTTTATATTGTTAGAGCAATTCCTTGGTGAGGTAACAGAAAATTGGCAATTTTGGCTCGGCGTAATTTTAGTATTAATAGTTCTTTATTTTCCGAAGGGTGTTTCAGGTTTATTTATAAAAGATTAGGTCAATGGCCGAAAAAAAAGAAATTTTAAAGCTATCTGGTATCAACAAGTGTTTTGGTAACGTAGTTGTTGCAAAAGATATTAGTCTGACGGTGATATCAAATCAATTACATGCTCTTATTGGTCCCAATGGAGCAGGGAAAACTACTTTAATAAAAATGATATCTGGAGAGCTAAAACCAGACCAAGGCGTGGTAATGCTTCTAGATATAAGGGTCAATCACTTAAGTGAAATTGCAAGAGTTCACCGTGGATGTATTAGAAGCTTCCAAGTATCGTCAATTATTGGGTCTATGACCGTATTTGATAATATTTTATTAGCGGTGAAACAGAAAAGAAGTATTCTCAAAATGCTGTTTAGAAAATTTCAAAGTAACTCATCAGAATATAGTTTTGTATATCAAACACTAAATCAATTATCTTTAGAAACCCTGGGAACAAAAGTTGCGTCGACGCTAAGTCATGGAGATAAAAGAAAACTAGAGTTAGCAATGGCACTTGCGATGGGTCCAAAAATATTATTATTAGATGAACCTTTTGCAGGTCTTGATCAGGCAGAGAGTTCTAAGCTAATTGAATTGCTTAAAAGCATAAAAAAAATTATGCCGATATTTCTTATAGAACATGATATGCAAGCAGTTTTTGCATTAGCAGATAAAATCTCTGTGCTAAACGAAGGAGAAATTATTGAAAGTGGCAGTGTAGAAGAGATTAGGAGGAGTAAGTCAGTGCAAAATGCTTATTTAGGGGGCGATTTATGAGTTTACTTGAAACAAAAAATCTCAGCGCTTTTTACAGTGGAAGCATTGCTCTTTCCGAAGTGGATTTTCTAGTTAATGAGGGATCCGTTATTGCTTTGATGGGAAGAAATGGTATGGGGAAGACCACACTTATTCATTGTGTGTGTGGTATCATACGTGAAAAAAGCGGATTGATAAAATTCAATTCAGTCGACATACATGATTTGATTGATTTTCAAATAGCGAAACTCGGCATTGGTCTTGTACCAGAAGGAAGAAGAATATTTTCAAACCTTTCTGTTCATGAAAATTTGTTGGTAAGCGCCAAAGAGGGGGAATGGGATCAAAAAAAAATTTATGATCTGTTCCCAAGACTGCTTGATAGAAAGTATCAATTAGGTGGTTCACTGTCTGGAGGCGAGCAGCAAATGTTATCAATTGGGCGGGCACTAATGACAAACCCAAAATTATTGATTTTAGATGAGGCAACTGAGGGGCTTTCCCCTTTGATACAAAAAGAGATTTGGAATGTGCTGGCAACTTTAAAGAATTCGGGCTTATCCATTATTATAGTAGATAAATCCTTAGAGAAACTTTCTACATTAGCGGACCATTTTTACTTTTTAGTGAAAGGGAAAGTAGCGTGGAACGGCAAATACAATCAGCTAAATGACAAGCTAATAAAGACCTATTTGTTAATTTAATATATTGGTTATTATACTTTAAAAACAACTATTTGAAATACTAATGTAAAGGTTTAATGAAAGTCCCATTTCTAAGTTCTTTAAAAGCTTGTGCTAACTCCGCTTGCGTGTTCATCACTATGGGGCCATGCCACGCTACAGGTTCTTGAATGGGTTTTCCTGATATTAATAAGAACCTAACTCCATCTTTTCCAGATATTAAAGAGACTGAGTCACCAGTGTCGAACCGAATTAATGTTCTGTTTCCTGATAAATCCCTAATATTTAACTCTTCGCCCTTTAATTCTTTTTCTATTCTAATACCTATAGGTTTAGAAGAATATGCAAAATCAGCACTTCCCTGAAAAACATAGGCAAAGCAATTTCTATATGCATCGATATTTATCTCTTTTTTAGTAAAAGGGGGAATATAAATATCAAAGTATTGTGGTTCTGCTGCAATGCCGTCAACTGGTCCCTTAATGCCCTTATAATCACCAACAATTATTTTTATTTTTGAGCCATCATCCTCCTCGATCAATGGAATAACTGAGCCGCTGACGTCCTGATAACGAGGAGCCACCATTTTTTGAGAAGAGGGGAGGTTAGCCCAAAGCTGAAACCCATGCATTTGGCCGTTTTTGTTACCGAGCGGCATTTCTTGATGCAATATGCCTGAACCAGCTGTCATCCACTGTACGTCTCCACCAATCAAGCTACCCCTATTTCCAAGACTGTCTTGGTGTTCCACCGTTCCATCAAGTACATATGTAATTGTTTCTATTCCTCTATGAGGATGCCATGGAAAACCTGCCTTAAATTTTTCAGGATCATCATTTCTGAAGTCGTCTAGCATAAGAAAAGGGTCACATTCATCTGGGTCACTAAATCCAAATGCTCTAAAGAGACTTACCCCTGCTCCTTCGGTGAATGGTTGAGCTAATTTTTTTTCCTTTATAGGTCTGAAAGACATGGTGTATTCCTTAAAAATCGCAAATCTGCTCTATTAAGAGTTGTATAACATAACTGAACTATTTTGAATTATGATATAGTGCCTATATATCGTAATTCCAAGACCTTTCATAATGGTGTTTGTATAAAATTAATCTTGTTCCTGGAGTGCTATTAAAATAAACATTACAAGTTATTTAATACAATTCCTATAAACAGGGTTAAAATAAAAAAAGAAATAATGGTAGTGATAAAAATTGCCTTAACTATTTCGCTTGGATTTACATTATACGCTGCACATAGGGCTAAAGAAAAGGCCCCGCATGGGCCAAGTGATACTAAAAATGTTCCTAAAAAATTGTATGGATAATTAAATTGGTAGAAAAAACCGGTTATTATTAGTAATGCTAAAGGCGCAAAAAGTAACTTAAGAAAAGAAATAGTAACGGTGAGGCTTGTTAATACTCTGTTTAAATAATGCGATAAAATTATCCCCATTGATATCAAACCTATCGGCATTGTAGTCTGGGCGAGCTTAGATGTAATATTTTCAGCAATACTATCATTTAAATTTATTCCCGAGGACTTTACAATAACAGACACCAGTACTGCTATTACCAGAGGGTTTTTTAATAAATCTTGAGAATATTTTCGTAAATCAACTTTGATTTTACTTACATATTCAAGGCCAAGCGTCACGATAGAAATAAGTATTACAGAGTCCATTACGACTATGCTGGAAACATGGAGTGATATACTTTCATCAAAAAAAATCTGTGAAAGAGGTAATACAATCAACACATGATTTGAAAGGGCAACAGAGAGACCCCAAATGATTGCTTCAGTTTTGGTTCTAAGAAAAAATTTATGTGTTATGTAAAAAGCTAGTAAACCAGCTATCGTTTGCATTAAAAAATACGATGCTAAAAGACCAATATTGATATTCTCCTGATTGCTTTTAGTAACTGCCTCAAAGATTACGCAAGGAATGGCAACATAAAAAATAAATAGGTTAAATGTTCGAGCATTTTGAAGATCGAAAATCTTGAATACACCGAAAAACATACCCAGTAGAATTAAAAGAGGAAAGGGAGAAAGTCCTGAAAGAGAACTGATCATTATTATTTATACAAAAAAAGAAGTTATAGTTTTTTTTGGTAAATTTGGCAGTGTCAATTTTTTATAATTTTTCGGAAGTCCCATCTTCTTTAATTTTATTACCCTTACCATCTGTTTTTATATGTCCTTCTTGAATTGAGAAATCACTCCACTGTTGCTGATTTTGTTTAAAATTTACTTCTTTCCCGTACTTATGTAACAGATTTAAAAAATGCGTATCTTCTCTCCACTCAGAAGAAAAAAGAGCTTCTTCAAAATTCTCCGTTGAACCAAAATCATCCTCAATTTTAGTTTCATCCAGTTCATAGTGCCTTACGTCTTGAACTTTATAGCTCTCAATCAATGAAATTTTCATTACATCTATTTTATGCTTTAGTCTTTTCTTTACTAGATCGGACAGTCAGAAAATTTACTTCCCACAGTTTCCTTAACTTTTTCGATTTTTTCAACTGCATCACATACTTCCAAAATTTTAGGATATGCTTGAAATGGATCATCTCCACAAACTTCCCTAAGTATCCCAAAGCCTCCTGTTTTTTGCGTTGTCCGAACGCAAGTATACAAAAATATGTCTGCGTATGAACAGTCTCCTCCTGTAAGAAATGGGCCTGAAGACGATTTCTTTATGTCTTGCTCAAGTCTTTCTGCTCTTTTGCCGTGAAGTTCAGTTAAGTTTTTTATTCCTGTTTCTTTACCTCCTTCGGCAAGAGTATCAGTAAGCCTTAAATTTCGCCAAAACGGTTCGTTATGCCCAGTTATTATGTCATGAAAGGGCGAAAGTACAAAAGAATAATAATCTTGGCACCAAGCCCAGTAATTTCCTATTATTGCAGCCTGATCAGGTGACTTTGGTGTCAATGGCCCTTCATATTTTGTTACCAGATACTGGACTATAGCCATAGAGTCATTAAGCTCTAGACCGTTGGAATGGTCCTTCATCCATGGCACTGTTCCAAAAGGTGCTTCACTGTCTTTATCGAAATCTTCACCCATGGGCTTTGACATTTTTAGGTTCACTTTAATTCCATGCATTGCGCATACAATATTTATTTGTTCTCCGCGACCAACTATAGGTAAGTAAGCAATATCTATTTCTGGCATATTTCCCCCACAATTATTTTACGCTTAATGATATTCTAATTTAAAAGAAGTGCAAAACGAAAACTTGTGTATTTTTTTATGGAGCCATATCCTTGATTGGCGGGGATGCGGAAAGCGAAATAGGTAACATGTAGCCTGTTTTTTCAATTGTTTTATTATGCTCGCTCCAAGCATCATCAAGAATCGTTTTATTTGATATTAAATCATAACCTGTAGCCGCCATTACCATTGCGGCGTGGGTCATTCCTTTAATCGCTATAGATGATTTGCCTTGCGCTGTCATTTGCCATGAATGGAAAGGTGTACCAATAGCATAGTTTGCTCCCCAAAGTGAAACCGTGGGAACAACCCAGCTAACATCAGCTACGTCTGTAGAACCTCCCATGTCGACTGGCTTCACATCACCTGCTACCACTGTTTCTGCCAAAACTTGCCCCTCAATTAGATCTATACCAGCGTTAGAATAAGCACTTTCTATATCTTTTCTCGTTAATGTGTCTTGATACTTCTTTGCGTATAAATGATCTTCTTTATTAAAGTCTGGAGCACCTAATTGGTCTAAATTACCTTGCATAATATTCCCAAGTGTTTCGTTATAAACTAGATTAGAGACACCAGCTAATATCTTGGTCTTGACTTTTGTTTGTGTCATAAGAGCTGCACCTTTTGCTATTTCTTTTACTCTTTCAAGTAATTCCATCATTTTAGGTGTAGTTTCATCTCGTACAACATACCTGACTTGCGCTTTTGCTTGGACCACGTTAGGAGAAATTCCCCCACCATCAATTAGAGCGTAGTGAATGCGAGCTTTATCAGGCATATGTTCTCTCATATAGTTAACACCAACGTTCATTAATTCTATTGCATCCAAAGCAGAGCGTCCAAGGTGAGGAGAAACAGCTGCATGGCTAGCCCTACCTTCAAATGTGAAGTCTACGCGACAGTTTGCAAGGCTTGACCCTTTAACAATCCCCGGCAAGCATCCCGGATGCCATGTAATTGCCGCGTCTACATCTTTAAATATTTTGTCACGAACCATAAATGTTTTTGCTGCGCCGCCTTCTTCGGCTGGGCAGCCATAATATCTAACAACTCCAGGTAAATTTGAGTCTTTTAACCAGTCCCTAAGAGCGACCGCAGCCTGCATGGATGCTGAGCCCAAAAGATTATGACCGCAGCCATGCCCATTCGCACCTTTTTTGATTGGGTCTTGATGAAAGACATCTGCCTTTTGGCTAAGGCCCGCCAACGCATCGTACTCTCCCAGAAACGCAATTATTGGGCCACCATTACCATATTCTCCTATAACAGCTGTTGGTATGTTAGCTATACCCTTTGTCACAGAGAAACCATGATATCTTAACTCATCAACATGGGCACGCATAGAGTTTTGCTCAGAGTAGCATGTTTCAGGAGTTGACCAAACTTTGTCAGCGAGCTCTTGGAATCTTTTTTGATTTCTTGATACAAAGTCCCAAATGACGTGTTTATTGGTTTTCATGTGAATTTGAACCTTTGAATAATTAGTTTACCTCGCTCTTTTTTTCCTAAACATTGCGGAACTAAAGTATCCAGCCTGACGTATCCAATTGTAGGCTCTCGATCTTTTCTCTACACTTTCGTTACGTGGCTCGGGAGAACCCAGTTCCAAATAGTTGAGCTTTACTTTATCAAAGCTTTCTAGATTTTGCGTTATTTTGGTAAATTTTTTCCTATTCTCAGAATTAAGTGTCTTATGAAAAGGGTCAGTTACAAGCCAATATTCTGAGCTTTCAATATCGTTTTTAAGCATGCGATGAGTTAAAATAACATCTTCTCCTGAAAGTTCTTCAAAATTTCTTATTGTATTTAAAGAAAAATTTCCTTTGTGAGCGCAAATCTTTAATCTTAAGTTTTTCGACTGCGTACATGGTTCACAGCCACATGCTTGTACAAAGGCCAACTCTGATAGCTTTTTATTAAATGCCGCATTTGCTCTTGCCATGACTTCAACAATATCATCTCCCGATGTTGAGCCTATTTTGTTGCTACTGAAGAAAAAAGCGGCATCTCCTTCAAGCTTATTTAATCTTAAGGTGGGCTCCACCTCATCTATAACTGTCTCTAAAAGATCTGCTACTATTGTAGTCGCATGGGACTCAAAATTCTTTGCCAAGGCAGCACCAAAAATTGGCTTTTTAGATAAATTATGTAGCTTAACGAATTCTGTATAGCCACTTATGTCTGCAATTAGTAAAAAGCCGTTTTCTGACATCAATTATTCCACCTACTCCAAATTAGATATTTTTTTACATAGGAATGTCAATTTTTAAAACTTTAACAGACCTTTTAGCATGATAGTTGATGCTCTTAGAGTGTAGTAGTCTATTTTTGTTAAATGCTGTTGGGTTTTGGTTTTGTACAAGCCCTTAGATGTTTAAATACCAAATTTTTGTAATGTGTTTAATTTTATTTTCTTCAATTTTCATTGCATAAACATAATCAGTTTCAATTGGCTGCGGCTCCTCACCTAAAATATTGTCTGCATAAATAATGGCATATAGCAACACCATTCCTCGCTTTTTATCCTCTGCAATAGACTTAATTTCAAATTTGGTATTAGCTAACATGGAATGTGCATCTTTCATCCATTCAACATAATCCTCAAGCCTATCGAGGTGAATCAGAGTATCAGCATCTGTTTTGAATGTAGCATTGGGATGGCAATATTCTTTGCAAGCTTCCCAACCTTTGCCTTCATCACAGGGCCAAAAAAACTTTTCGGCTACGTCCAGCATAAATTCAACCCTTCCAAAATTATGTTCTATATTCGATAATAACAAAATTTATCACGCAGAGCTACTTTGTTAAATTAAGGAAATCTTAATTTATCACCAGATCATCACATAGAGGAAATATCCATCCTTATATTTTGCTTATTTGGTGCTCATAATTTAAGGCAAGATGATCAATAATATCAAATTCCTGAGCTAGGCTTGAAATATCTTCAAGCCAATTGTCTACTAAATAGGACTTACTTGAAGCCGCGCTAACGCCGTGATCAGTGTCGTTATCAATTATTGCTTTAACTGCGAAGGAGACAGGATACGACACAAGTCTTGCCATAGCTGTTCCCCTTGTATCACCCCATGCATCCATTTTATAGGTTTTATGCCATATAACGTGATTGTTTTGTTCAGCCTTAAGATCTACGCACAGAATTACACGATCTGGTTCATTATCAGCATAAGCGTTATCCCGCCAAAACTGTTCGGACATTTCGATTAACCGCTTTTCCCCAGCTTGTCCACTTAATGTTTCTATCTCGTTAAAAATACTTGCCCAAGCCTGGGCCCATCCTTTTAGTCTTAAAGTGCCTCTTACGAACTGCTTAATTTTCCAATTGCGATCAAAAATGTACTGCTCAATAAAGGGTAGCGAGTCTCTGTTCGGATAGACCTCAAATTCTTCTGGATTATTCAGCGGTGCGTTATAAGAAGTTATAGCATCCCAAGGTCGGCTTACCTCAAAATTTTCGAAATCTTTTATTGACCTTGAAGGAGATTTCAAAGCTTTCAATACACCAAGAGGCGACCAACTGAATTTATATTTGAATTCGTTTGGAACTTTAGGAACTCCCCCACAGTATGATAGAAAAGAAACCTCAGTCTCTGCGTTCATTAGCTCTGACTTTTTGAGCTCGTTAACAAGCTTATGAGCCATCAGATGGTCTATGCCCGGGTCTAAGCCTATTTCATTCACCAACGAAACCCCCGCTTTGAGTGCAGCATTATGGAGATTTTTCATCTCAGGGGAAATATATGATGAACTAACAAAGTGAGCCTTTTTTGAAATTGCTAATTTTGCTAGAGGAACATGCCAGTCTCCTGGCAGCATTGATACAATTATGTCCGTAGGGGCTAACTTTTCCTCTAAAGATTTAATATCGAATTCATAAATTGTTACTTGAACACCTTCTAAGGCTTTTCTAGCTTTGCTAACTGTTCTGTTCCAAACAATAACATTATTGCCATCCAAAATGAGTTTTTTCAATCCAGGGATTGCTGATAATCCTGTTCCGCACCAATGTACTGCCATGTTACACCTCTAATAGTTTTGATTTAAACACTTGCTTTGCTCTTTGCCAAACGCCATAATTTTTATCAACTAACTGCATTAAGTAGGGAAAAATTTGTTCTGCAAAGTCAATTGAGCTTTCTTTTGGCAGTAGGGAAGGTAAGTTGTCGATTGCCATTATATCCAATGGTGGATCATTGGCTATTTTTAAACCTGGGTTAGTCCATGTGGTCGGTTCGCTATAAATGGGAATAGGGTTATAATCGCTATCAGGATCACATGCTATGTCACCTATTACTCTCAGTTTTCGCTTTGAGTCAATGTAATTTGGTTGAAAAAAAACAGGAGTGTTTGGAGTCGCGACCACGCAGTTAAATAATATCTCATGATTAAGGACTTCGGGGAAGGGCCCACCGGACGATGTTTCAACTAAATCCCATTTTTTAATATTTAAAGACGTCTCCTCGCAAAAATCACATACCCCTGTACCAACCCGACCCAATGAACCAATTACAATGGCAGATGGAAGAGTTTTTATCGAATTGATTTCGTTAGAAATGTCTTTTAATAATTTTCGTTTGTCATTAAAGGCAGATAAAGGGGGGCACTCTTCTTTCTTTAATTGGCTTAACCAAACCTTTAGCGTAACGTAAGCTCCTGCAAATCCAGCCCAATAACCAAAGGCAGCAACTCTTTTTCCTGTGTCTTGTGTTAAATACTCAATATCATAGAGGGTTCCACCACCACTTTTAAATTTTTTCAACAATTTCTTCCCAGTAAATTGGCCCTTGAAAGCATGTCCAAACATTATGTGCGAGTGTTTCAACGGAGTATCATTATTTGGTAGTTCCTTAAGACCAAATATAATTACATCTTCTGGTGCATTTTCCCAAGAACCTGCAGAAACAATTTCGCATCCGGCATCTTTATAGTCTTTTGTTGAAATGATCCTCGCATCGCTCGCCTCAACAGATACTCTTATACCTTTCTTAATTAATTGAGTGGCGCCTTGAGGAGTAAGACCAACCCGTTTTTCGTTTTCACGATGTTCTGCTCTTAGCCATAAATGTTTCATTTGATTTCATTATTATCCTTTTTGGACATAATTTCATTCAATATTTCGTCAGAGTGTTCTCCGCAAGATGGTGGAGGGTGCCTGTAGCTTACAGGAGTTTCGCTAAATTTCACAGGGTTCCCAATTAATTCAACAAATCCTTTGCCAGAATTTTTATTCTCCATTTGAATTTTCATCTTACGTGCAGATACCTGATTTGAAGCAAAAACTTCCGATAATTTATTTATCGGACCTCCAGGGACCTTCATCTTTTCCATCATATCAACTAAATAGTCTTTCCTATGCTTTTTTAGTTCCCGTTTTAAGATTGGGATCAACTGAGACCTGTTAGAGACACGCATAATATTTGTAGCATATTTCCGGTTTTCACTTAAATCTGATCGGTTGATAATTTCACAAAATTTCTTGAATTGTTGATCATTTCCTATGGCTACATTAAGATGCCCATCATAGACTTCAAAGACTTGATAAGGCACGATATTAGCATGCTCGTTGCCAACACGATCTGGATCTTCTTTTGAAAGGAGATAATTGGTCCCCATATTTACAAGAGAAGCTATTTGAGTATCTACTAAAGCTATATCAATATTTTGCCCTAGCCCCGAGTTCGTTCTATGATTAATGGCAGCAAGAATAGCGGTACACGCATAAAGTCCACACAAAAGATCTGCAACTGCAACGCCAACTTTAACGGGCTCTTCATTAGGACTTCCCGTTATGCTCATTAATCCCCCATAACCTTGCGCAATCAAATCATATCCTGCTTTGTGGGAATTAGGGCCATTTTGTCCGTAGCCCGTAATCGAGCAATAAATAAGTTTTGGAAAGTCTTTGGAGAGCGATTGATAGTCTAAGCCATATTTCTTAAGGCTACCCACTTTGAAATTTTCTATAAACACATCACAGTCTTTTAGAAGAGTTTTTATAATTTCTACATTTTCCTCTTTAGATATATCAAGGCTAAGCGATCTTTTATTGCGGTTTGATGCCAAAAAGTAGCCACTTTCATTAGAGTCCTGCCCTCTATCATTTTTCATAAAAGGAGGACCCCAATTTCTTGTGTCGTCACCATTTCCTGGTTTTTCTACTTTGATTATGTCTGCTCCGTAGTCTCCTAATAATTGGGTGCAAGTGGGACCAGCAAGTATCCTAGACATATCTAGAACCTTCACACCTGCTAGAGGTCCGGTATTGGGAGGATTTAAATTACTTTTTTTGTTCAAGGCTATACTCCGCTCAGGTTTGCGTGTAGAATATAACGAAATGATGATTGGTGAACAAAAACTTTGTCATTTGATGGAAAATATGGCTATATTTAGTTCAATTTATAAACTCTTAAGGAGCAAAACCGGTGGTTAGAGAAGATTTTAGTACAATAATAAGAAAGATAAGAATTATTAGTGGTTCGATTTTATTTGCTTATGTTATAATGCATTTGCTTAACCATTCGATAAACATCTTCTCAATAGATTTAGCTGATGCGGTTAGAAGCAGTTACTTTCATCCGGTTTGGCAAAACCCTGTGGGTCTTGTTCTTCTATATGGGTCTTTTGTTGCCCACATGATTTTAGGATTTTCATCAATCTTGACGCGAAAGTCTTTCAAGATGAAAGCGAAAGATTGGATCCAAATCATTTTTCCCGTTTTAGCTCTTTTGTTTTTACTACAACACATCGCGGCGAGTTTTGCGATAACAAAAATTTTTGGAGGAGAGGAAAGTTACTCTTTACTTTTCGCGGTAATGAATACAGATCCTCCAAGTGAAATTATAATCGGCGCAATTCTATTTTCTTTGATGACTATATTCATTTGGGTTCACGGGGTTATTGGCCTCGATGCCTATTTGAAGCAACAGGCCGTTCATCATAATAGGTTTGGTTTTTATTTAAGATTTCCTTCTCTATTTCGCTTTATCTATTGGGTGGTTCCAATTGGCGCAGTGCTTGGGTGGTTTTCAGGTTTAAGAAATATGAGTTTTATCGCCCAAATACAATCTTTTGAATTGGATATGCCTATTCCAAACTATCTTGGGTCGATTATTTTCAAATTTGTACCTCAAGAAGCATTTCCTGTGCTCTTGCAAATCGAGCCGATTGTCATGAAATACTATCCAATATTTGTCCTTTTTGTCATTTTAGTCTGTATCTTTAACGTAATAAGAGCACGATTTTTTGGGAGAATTATTGTTTCTTATCCTGGAGGAGAAACCGTTTCAATTCCAAAAGGGACGTCCGTTTTAGAGGCTAGTCGCAAGGGTAAAATTCCTCATCAATCGGTATGTGGTGGGCGTGGTCGATGTACTACGTGTCGTGTAAAGGTTACTGCTAATGAAGGAACATTAACTTCCCCAAGTGCACACGAAATTAAAGCGATTGAGCGGGTGGGGCTTGACGATAACGTCAGACTAGCCTGTCAATTGAAGCCGACAAGTAATATTTCAGTACAGCCACTATTAAACCCAGAAAACACGCTTGAAACTGTAAGAAGTGCCCGAGCGCTTACTGGTAAAGAACAAGAAACTGTTGTTCTCTTTGTTGATCTAAGAGATTTCACAAAGTTATCTGAGAAGAAGCTACCATATGACGTAGTATATATTCTGAATAAATATTACGCGGTCTGTGGCGAGATAATTGAAAAAAATGGTGGTCGCCTTGATAAATTCATCGGAGATGGCATCATGGCAATCTTTGATGTTAGTACTGACTCTAATGTAAATTCCAAAAATGCGCTTGTGTCAGCCAATGCGATTTCTAAAAGTATGAAAACTTTGAATTCTGAGATGAAAACTGATTTCTCTGAAGATATGAGGTTTGGCATGGGGATTCATGCTGGAAGTATGATAGTTGGAATGATGGGATATGGCAAAACTGTTACGGAGACCGCAGTAGGAGATAATGTTAATATCGCGGCCAGGTTAGAAGAATTGACAAAGACTTATAAGTGCGAGTTAGTTGTATCAAAATACGTGGCTGATAAGGCGAATATAGATACCAAAAAGATGAAACCGAAAACTGTGGACATTCGTGGCAGAAAAGAGGTGCTTGAAGTTTTCACCTTTGAAAAGGCTGCCGATATTCCTGTTTAAATTTTTGATTTAACTATATAATATCATTATATGAATAATACTTGGTATGATGACACCTTAATTAATAGGTTTGGACAGAAAGAGCATCTTACAAATAACCATAAATGTGCTGTTCTGATAGTAGGGGGAGGTCTTGCTGGCCTCAGTCTACTATATAAACTAAAGAAAAATAACGTGGATGCAGTATTAATCGAAGAAAACCATATTGGTAGTGGAGCGTCCGGACGAAATGGTGGCTTTTGCCTCTCCGGTTGGGCACAGGACTATGATGTTTTATTGAAGTACTTATCAAAAGAAGAGGTGGTCACATTGGAAAAGATCGCAGCTTCTGGTGTGAAATGGATGAAAAAAAAGTGTCTTTCAGAGGGATATGAACACACCAATCTTCAATCGGGTGTTCTAAAATGTTTTCTTACAAATAATGTTGAAAAAGTAAAAAAACACGTAATCGCTCAGAATAAATTATTTCATCAAAATGAGGAGTTCCTTAATAAGGAAAACCTTAATAAGTATGTGTGTTCTGATAAATATACTTGTGGCGTTTTTAGGCAGGATTCCTTTCAATTTCACCCTTTAAACTTTATGCATGCGCTTGCCAAGGATTGTAGTAACATGGGAGCATCTATTTTTGAAAATTGTAAGTTTGTCAGCTACCAATTGGATGGTGCAAAGATAAATTCTAGTGTTTTCAATGAGAATGAAATGGTAAATATTCAATCTGAAAAGATAGTATTTGCTACAGGTGGCTATGGTGGAAAAGAAATAAAGGATCTAAAAAGTTACTGGTTACCCATAAAAACATTTATAGGTGTAACGAAGCCAATAGGGAATGAACTGCAATCCGTGCTAAAGAAACCGTTAGGATATAGTGATAACCGAAGGGCTGGAAATTACTACCGCGTTCTGCCTGGAAATAGGCTCTCATGGGGAAGGGGTATATCAGCAGTCGGAAAATTTACTTACTCAAATTTAAAAAGAGCAATTTCAAAAGAAATAAACTATTTTTTTCCTGAGTTAAGAAATGTAGAAATGGATTATGTTTGGTCTGGAAATATGGCCTATGCAAGTCATTATATGCCATATGTTGGCTCTACTAAGATTGGAAATGAAGAAAAAAATGTATTCACCCTCATGGGATTTGGAGGACATGGAATGAATACAGCTCCGGGGTCTGCTATGGTTCTTGCCGATTTTATCCTTGGAAAAAATAATAAGTATGAAGTTTTTAATAGATTTAGAAGAAAATGGAACGGTGGTTTAATTGGTCCCTATATCGCTGAGATAAAGTATAAATATCTTCAGATGAAAGATTATTTTGACGTCGCTTAATTTAAAAGTAAAAGTTAATCGACAATTGAATAATTTTTTATCTAAACTTAGGGAATGAGAAATGCCAAAACACTAGAGTATGGTTTTTCAAATGAGGAATTTGAAATTCGTCTTCAAAGAGCTCAAGAACTTTTATACCAAAATAAACTCGACGCTCTATTAATTACCATTCCATCAAACCTGAGATATTTTACTGGTGTTGATACGAACTTCTGGGAGAGTCCTACTAGACCATGGTTTCTAGTCTTACCACTTTCTGAAGCTCCTATAGCTATAATACCTGATATAGGTGAAAATATTTTCAAAAAAACGTTTGTCAAAGATATTCATACATGGGCATCTCCCAATTTCAACGGAGATGACATTTCTCCCTTAAAATCTCTCTTAGAGTCTCTTCCAAGTCGTTTTGGAGTAATTGGTGCGGAATTAGGAAAAGAGATGAGTATCAGAATGCCGGTATTAGATTTTGCTCTTCTCCAAGATAACTTTAAGTTTAATATTGTTGATGGAACCTCTTTGATCTGGGCACTTCGAACGGTTAAGTCTTTTAATGAAATAAAAAAAATAGAAAAAGTAGCGCAAATCGTTAGTGAAGTGTTTGAAATATTACCCACAATCATATCCGTGAACGACAGCGAGCGGAGTGCATCTATTAAAGTGAAGAGAGAAATTCTCAAGAGGGGAGCGGATAATATTCCCTATTTGCCGGTTGTGTCGGGGAAAGGAGGTGTCTCTCAGATTATAGGAAATCCAACACATAAATTAATTTCTTCAGGAGACTTCCTTTTTATAGATACAGGTGCAACATATGATGGTTATTTTTGTGATTTTGACAGAAACTTTACAATTGGAACCGTATCCGACGAACTCAAAAGAACAAATGAAATCTTATGGCATGCAACAGAGGAAGGCATTAAAAATTTAGTGCCAGGTGCAAAGACACAAAATGTATGGAAAAAAATAAACAAAAAAATTGAAGACTTTGGTTTTATGGTTAAAGGTGAAGGTAGATATGGTCATGGAGTTGGGCTACAACTAACCGAGCCACCATCAATCTCATCTTTTGATAACTCTATTATTCAAGAAAATATGGTTCTCACTATCGAGCCGTCGATGGAGTATAAACCTGGAAAAATTATAGTTCATGAAGAAAATATTTTTGTTTCAAAGGATGGACCAGTTCTATTAACAAAAAGAGCAACAAAAGAGTTGCCGGTAATAAGTTAATTTCAAGCGATCACTACTTGCTTGGCCTTTATTCGTAAGTGAAATTGCCAGAGAATTAAAAGATTAACAGACCCCATAAGCGATGCAAACTGGAATGACCAAGTATAATCGCCTTTTATATCAAAAAGTAACCCTCCAAAATACCCACCTAAGCCCATACCTACCCAACCAAAAAAAGAACCTAGGGCCATTGCTCTGCCAGCTAACTTTGCCGATACCATCATTCTTGCACAGACTAATATTGCTGACATTACACCGGAATATGTAAAACCAAAAGCTGCGGCAAGAATAAATAAGCCAACTTTTAAATCTATGTATGGGAAGCCAAGAACCGTAATTGTTTGGCCGATAGACATTAGAATATATGTAGGTAGGGCACCAAAAATATCTCCAAGTTTTCCACTAATTATACGTCCAACTATTCCAAAGACCATTAGAACAAGGAAAACGCTCGCGGCAAAGTCCTCTGAGAACGAAGCGTCCGTAAGTAAGGGTATTAAATGAACGATAGGTACCGACATGCATATACAGCAAAAAATCACAGCACACGAAATCCAGGTAATAACTTCTTTTTCACTAAGTGGAAAATCCCTGAAGTCATCTTTTATGGCAATACGAGCTCTTTCTCGCCATGGCGACTCCTTGATCATGAAAGAAAAAGGAGCCATTATCAAAAGATATATGTAGGACAGATACATATACGCATCTTGCCATCCGTAAGCCTTTATTAGATATGTTGACAATAGAGGAATTAACCCTTGGCCAGCTGCCCCACCCGCCGCAGTTATTCCAATTGCTAAGCCAGGATTTTTCTTAAACCAAAAGCCCACATTGGCATAAAGAGGGGAGCCAACAACAGCATTCCCAAAAGCACCAAAACAAAAATATAATGTATAAAAGTGGAGAATACTACTCTGCTTGCCCAATAAAAATAAGCAAGAGACCATAAAGAAGGTAGCAAAAAAGCCAAAAAGCCTTGTTCCATATTTATCGGCAATATAACCCCAAATTATACCAAAAAATGCAGATCCTAAAGACGCAACAGTGTAGCCAAAAGCTGTATTTGCGCGTGTCCACCCGAATTCATTCGATAAAGGTTTTAAAAAAACAGATATCGAACCCATTGTGCCAAATGAAAGAGCGGTTAGAGTAAAGACAGAAATGACCATTACCCATCCATAAAGGGGATCTCTAGCTACACTATTTTCGCTGCTCAATTTCTATCCTTTAAAACAGTCTTTTCTGCACAATTTAAAAAGGCTCAAGACATTTTATGCCCATTGATAGGCAAGGCACCATGGTCAAATTTTAAGTGTTTAATGTAAAAGTTACAACTTAAGATTCTGCGCATTTATCCAAGCATTGTATTTAGCGCTAACAATCTGATCATTCTCTGATATCATTTTCCCCGAAAATTCATTGGCGTTACTTGAAGCACACCATAAAGCAAATAAGCCTGTTTTTTTTGAGTTTATAAGGTCTTCTTTTCTTACTTTTGAGACTCTATTTATCCCACTAGCTCTAATTTTACCTTGCATATCGGTGTCAACCATTCCAGGGCTTAGTCCAATTGATGAGATACCATACTGGTTACCTTCAAGATGTGTCTGTTGATTAATCATATGAAGTGCGGCTTTTGTTGAGCAATAGGCTGTCCAACCCTCTATTGCGTTTATTGATGCGCCTGATAGTACATTTATGACTTTTCCTCTATTTTTCAGAAGGTTGTTCCAACAATATGATATTAATAAAGACGGAGCTAAATAATTCACCCTAACTGCTTTCTCAAAGTCTTGTAATTCTATTTTTTCTAACGAAGTGATAGGTTCAATTACCGCACCATTATTGATTAAAATATCAACAGTTCCCCAAATTGATAAGGCCATCTTGGTTTGCTCTTTCAAAGAAGAAAGGTTTGATAAATTTATTGGAGATTCAACTGCTTGAAAGCCGTCTGTCACAAGCTGATTTACGGTGTCTTTACAATCATTTAGCTTCCGACCAGAAAATATTACTCTATAACCATTTTGGGCTAACGTTTGCCCTATAGATAGTCCAATTCCTTTACGAGCCCCAGTAATTAGGCATATTTTCTTTTTAAAATTCTCTGACACTTCTTTTATTTTTTAATTGCAACTAAAATTTTTCAACCCAAGGTCGCAACTCAATTTCCCAAGACCAGGAGCTTTTATGTTGTTGATAAAAATGCAAATAGCTTTTTGCGATTTCGTCAGGATCTAAAAATTTGTAAGAGCCGTCTTCTTGTCTCTCTTCACGATGGGCTGCACTTATGCCCCCATCAATAACGAAATGGCCTATGTGTATGTTTTGGGGATGCAGTTCTCTTGCTAATGATTGTGCTAGGCCTCTCAATCCAAACTTTCCCATTGCAAACACTGAAGAGAGAGGGAAGCCCTTAACTGCTGCTGATGCACTGGTTAAGAAGATATTTCCTTCTCCTTTTTTTAACATTCTTTTTGCAGCTTGCTGTGCAACTAGAAAGCCTCCGTAGCACGTTGTTTCAATAGCTTTTTTAGTTTCATGAGGGTCCAAGTCTACAATAGACCCTCTAACCCGAGCCGAAGGGTTGTAGATTACAATTTCCGGAGTTCCTATTACCTCGTCAGTTTTCTTGAATAACTCCTCTACATGAATTGGGTCAGAAGCATCACAGGTATAAACGTTAGCATTTGTTTCCTCTTTAAGCGATGCTAATTTTTCTGTATTTCTTGATGCTAAACAAATAGTTTTCTTTTCAGAATGAAACAGTCGCGCTAATGAAGCGCTTAGGCCTAAACCAACGCCCACAATCAATACCGACCCTGCCATAAAAGCTCCCTTAGTAATTATAATATATTTAATGATACTTATTAATTAGCGCTCAGGTAATCTTTATTTCAGCTTAATTTTATTTTTTCTCGTATCTTAACCGCTGGACAGTTTATATCAACGTCGACATCCGACCAACATACTGGTTTATCTTTTTCAATGTTCCTCTTTAATTTAACATTATTAGCGAGACCTATCGGTAGCCCATTTATTTGTTTTGCAAAATTTGCTTGGTAAAGTTTTCCCCAAACAGTAAACCCTCCTTCACCATCCAATAATTGCCCTTTTTTTAGATTTTGTTTTGCAGTCGCAATTACATCTCCAGAAAATTCTTTTGTGAATCCAGTAGCTTTCTTTAAAATAGCAGCGGAGAAGATCGATGTATTCAATTCCATGCCTATAAGATGAAATGGCTTGTACATTGAAGAATATCGTCCTGTATCATCTGTATTCATTCCGTATTGAGTAAAACATTTTGCTGCATATTCATTTGCTGCTTCAAGCACTACATAAACGCCCCACCTAAGGTCTTTAGAAACTGGTCTTCCATCTCTTTCTAAAGAAGATACGACTTCAACTGTGCCAGATGACTCTAAAATACCTCCATCAACTTGAGGTCTCAAAACATGAGAGAGATGGTCCACTCCAGCTGGAGGAAACTGTAGGCCATTGGAAGGTGGTTTTAATAATGTAGCGTTGCTTATTGCAGCCATTTCCAAAGCAGATTTTGTTCCATCCAAAAAAGAATTAAACATTCTACTATTCATGCCGGCAGATAAAGCCTCTTCTCTATTTAACCCATAGTAATCCCAAACGGTATCGGGTGTACTATAATGATATTCAGGTAGATATTTTGTTCCTTTGCCTGCTGCGACCACGTGAAACCCAGAAGCACGTGCCCATTCAACGAGTTCCGTAGTAAGAGCAGGTTGATCGCCATAAGCCATAGAATAAACAATACCAGCCTTCTCCGCTTCTTTTGCTAAATATGGTCCGCTCAACACATCAGCCTCAACATTTACCATAACAATATCCAACCCTTGCTCTATAGCAATAAGTGCATGTTTTGTTCCCTCTACAGGATCTCCGGTAGCTTCTACCAATACATCTATTTTGGTCTGAGAGATCATCTTTTTCAAATTATCAAAAAATAATACTGACTCTATCTGTTCTTCAGTCCAGCCTACATCTCTGCAATTTTTTTTAGCATTTTCTACGCTGATATCGACAATTGAACTAACTTCTAAACCAATGGTGAACGGTGCTTGAGATAAAAACATGGATCCAAATTTACCGGCGCCAATTAGTCCAACCCTTACCCGTTCTTGATTAGCTTCTCTTTTTTGAACTTCATTATATAAAAACATCTTTTAATAATCTTCTGATTTTATACTCTAATATTTAATTGCTTTATATACTTTAAATTAATACCACCCTGAAAGGAATATTGTATGAAAAAATACGTAGTAATAGGGCGTCCGAGGGCAGGATCATTGATCGCTGAGTTTTTGTTAACTGCTGCAAATGTTGAGTATGAGTTTAAAAATATATCTATCGAAGAGGCACAGCGGGATGAATTTAAGAGTATAAGTCCTTTTTCAAAAATTCCAGTTTTAGTCTGTCCAGACGGGCAAACCATATTTGAAACAGTAGCAATTGTGACCCATTTGATAGAAAAGTTTCCTCACTTGGCTCCTCACAGCTCCTCGTCTCAGCGTAACCTTTTGTGGCAGTATTTAGCAATGATAGCGACGTCAATATATGCAGGATATCATAGACAGTTTTACTCGCACCGTTATGCACCTAAAGATGTTGCAGAGGATGTTGGAAAGCTAGCCGCTCAAGACCGTGAAACCGCTTACAATTATATAAATATGAAACTTAATCCTTATTTATTAGGGGAAAATAAATCAGCAGTGGATTATTATTTGTATATGGTAACGAGATGGGACCCTAGTATAGATAATTTACTTAATGATAAAGATAATTTAGGTAAATTTATTTCTCACATGAAAGAAGATGATGCGGTAAAGAAAGTGTTATCATCTCACAAGCTATGAATTTCAGTTAGCAAGAAGTGTCACAAAAATTATATAAAAAGGAGAACATTTATGTCTATTTTTACTGAGGACCTATTTGAAAAGGGTATAAAGCAGAGAGTATCGACGGTTGGAGAGGATTATGTAAAGAAAAACCTGGAAGAAGCAGACGAATTCTCCCGACCTTTTCAAGAAGCAATGACAGCCTGGTGTTGGGGTTTTGGTTGGGGCGATGAAGCAATTGACGCAAAAACACGATCAATGATGAATCTTTCAATGATTGGTGCTCTTGGAAAAATGACAGAGTGGGAAACACATTTTAGAGGAGCAATAAAAAATGGAGTTTCTAAAAATGAATTGCGGGCAATTATACACGTTATTGGTATTTATTGCGGTGTACCACAAGCTGTGGAATGCTTTCGGGTAGCAAGAAAGGTTTTAGAAGAAGAGAATTTAATTAAAAGAAATAGTGCTGTTATTTAATATGAATAACATAAAAGAAATGAAACTTTATTCTGATGCTTACAGAATATTCAAAGATTTGAAAGCGCTCGGTTATGCGGAGGGCGATAAGCTTAGTCTAGAGGACGTAAATCAATTTGACCAATTGCACTATCATGGCACGTTAAGCGTTCAAGAGGCTATAGAGACTATTAATATTCAGGAAAATGATAATGTCTTGGAGGTAGGGGCTGGCTGGGGAGGCCCATCTCGATACATTGCTTATAAAACAAGAGCGTTTGTTTCCGCTTTGGAACTACAGCAAGATTATTCAGAGGTCGGGAAGGAGTTGACACTTAGAACAGGTCTTCAAAGATTCGTCACACACATAAACCAAGATTTTCTAAATTTTTCCCAAAAGAGTGCTTGTTTTAATAAAATTGTTTCTTGGTTAGCCTTATACCATATTCCTTATCGAAAGAAATATACTGACAAACTTTTTCACTTGTTGAATAAAAATGGGATGCTCTTCATTGAAGACCTTACTTTTGGGAGCGGGTTTGAGAGCTCTCATAAGGAAATGTTAGAAAAGAAACTCTTTGCAAATTCATTGGAAAAATATTCTGATTATTTAGATACCTGTGCTAACGTTGGTTTTGAAATTGTTGAGCATAAGGATATGTCATCAGACTGGGAAAGTTTTACAAATGATCGATTGAAGTTGCTTCAAGATAATAGAAACAAACACGAAAAAATTCACGGTGTTGAAGGGTATATTACAATTGAAGAATTCTATAAAACCGCTGCGGAGTGTTTTGCTGAAAATGTTATTGGCGGTATAAGGTTGATTTGTAAGAAAAATTAGGTCCTTACCTAAAGTAATGAATGGAGACAAACAATGGATTTAAAGAATTACGCAAAAAAAGAAAAAATAAAATACTTTATGGTTACATATACTGATCTTTTTGGGGTACAGAGAGCAAAGCTTGTTCCTGCATCAGCTATATCTGATATGCAAAAAGATGGAGCCGGTTTTGCCGGCTTTGCTAGTTGGCTAGATATGACCCCTGCGTACCCAGATATGCTAGCAGTGCCCGACCCTCAGAGCGTTATAAAACTTCCTTGGAAAAAGGATGTGGCTTGGCTTGCAAGTAACTGCATGATGGAGGGCGAATTGGTCGAACAGGCACCAAGAAATGTTTTGAACAAAGCTATTGATAGAGCAAAAAAGAAGAGCATGAGGGTAAAGACTGGCATAGAAGCTGAGTTTTTTCTCTTAACGCCTGATGGATCAGCTATATCTGACCCATATGATAATGCTGAAAAACCTTGTTATGATCAGCAGGCTTTGATGCGCCGATACGATGTGATAGCTGAAATTTGTGATTATCTTGGTGTATTGGGTTGGGGTCCGTATCAAAATGATCATGAAGATGCCAATGGTCAATTTGAAATGAATTTTGAATTTGATGACGCTTTACGAACTGCAGATAAACACTCCTTTTTCAAATTCATGGTTAAATCCGTTGCTGAAAAGCATGGTCTTAGGGCGACTTTTATGCCAAAGCCAATTGAGGGTTTAACAGGCAATGGTTGTCACGCTCATATATCAGTTTGGGATTTAAAGGCTAAGAAAAATGTTTTTGCTAGTAAGAATTCAGATATTGGTTTGTCAAAAGAGGGTCTTAACTTTCTTGGAGGCATTATTAGTCACGCTAAGGCTATGGCTGCGATCACAAATCCGACTGTAAATTCCTATAAACGAATTAATGCTCCAAGAACTTTAAGTGGAGCAAGTTGGGCGCCAAATACTATTACTTGGACGGAAAATAATAGAACTCATATGGTGAGAGTACCCGACGCGGGAAGATTTGAACTAAGACTTCCTGATGGGGCGACTAATCCTTATTTGTTGCAAGCAGCTATCATTACGGCAGGGTTAAATGGCGTTGAAAAAAAATTAGATCCAGGGGAACGTTCAAATACAAATATGTATGAAGATGCAAAAGCAATTGCCAAGGCTGAAAAGTTGCCATTAAACCTACTTGATGCTTTGCGTGCGTTTGATAAAGATAAAAGCTTTAAAGAGGGACTAGGAAAAGCCTTTTCTGATTCATTTATTAAGCTTAAAATGGAAGAATGGCATTCTTACACTGCACATTTTTCAGAATGGGAAAAAAGAAATACTTTGGATATTTAGAGTGCTATACGTTTTTTTAGCTCTCCGACAATCCTTTAATCTTTTCTAAGAGCTCCTTATTTATTTTTCTGGGGCTGTTATCCAGTCTATTTTGATGTCGTCTCTCCCCAGGAAGCCGTATTCCTTTTAACTGTTTAATTTCCTTGAAGAATCCTTCGCTATGACTATCCCAGTCTGGTCCAGCTATAAGCTCAGGGTTAATAGCCAGGACTAGTTCTCCTCCCTTTGCAGGGCCCCCATCATTATTATCAGTTTTTGCTGCTTCAAAAGAAAAATTGTCTCCTGTTAATCCTGCAGAAAATAGCTCGATCATCATAGATATAGCTGACCCTTTATATCCTCCAAAAGGTAATAACACTCCCTTTAAAATTTCTTTTGGATCATCAGATGGATTTCCGTCAGGTCCAAGACCTGTTCCATGAGGAACAGAGTGTCCGTCTCGCGCTGCGATTTGAACATCTCCCATTGCAAGTGTTGAAGTAGCCATATCAAAAACCAAAGGAGTTGAATTCTTTTTTGGCCAAGCAAAGGAAATGGGGTTTGTTCCAAAAAATGGTTCTGTTGCGCCAGCTGGTGCAACAGAAGGTTTGTAAACTGTACAAGCAATACCCGATAATCCTCGTTCAGCCAAGTACTCAGTCTCTGGCCAAAGAGCTGCAAAATGAAAACTATTTATAAGGCGCATTACAGCTATCCCGTGCTTTAGAGCCGCGTCCGACAGTACTGGTAAGCTTTTTTCAAGCGAATAGGGGGCATAACCTAAATTTCCATCAACGGTTATAACAGAAGGCAGGCTAGAGGTTATTTTTGGCTCTGCCTTTCCATTTACTTTGCCTGATTTCAAGGATGCAACGTAGCCAGGAATCCTGAAGAGGCCGTGTGACAATGACCCATCTCTTTCCGCTGTTGCGACAGTTGTTGCTATAGCGTTTGCATTTTCTTTATTACAACCAAATTTACTCAACACATTAAATGCTAAATCATATATCTGTTCAACAGTAAGTGCCTCTATCTCTATATTACTCATTTGAATAATCCTTTCTAGTCAACGGCAGCCAAGGCTTCAATCTCTACTTTTATATCTGCTCTGAAAAGTCCTTTTACATAAATAAATGACATTGAGGGCCTCGGCGAAGCTAAAAATTCATCGGCAGCAGACTTAATCTTTACCCAGTCAGGTTCATCGGTCATGAAAACAGTGATTTTTGCTATATCCTCTTTCGTGCCACCTTGCGATTCAACAATCAAATTTATGTTTTGTAATGCTAATCGATATTGCTCCTCTAGACATTCTGCGACATTACCCTCTATATCGTTTCCAATTTGTCCAGATATTGATAGCAATTTTTTTTCTGGCGGTATAATTGCCACATTTGAGTAATTAGCAGCAGGTTTTGGTGCGTTGGATGGATCAAGAAAGGTAATTGTCATTTGGTAAGCCTTATTAGTTATCATTAACTTGATTATGATATCGTAAGAAGAGTTTGCATGAAATTAAATAAACTTCGACATTGCGAAATTTCTGAGACCTTGACTTTGAAAAGCCAAAAGAACTAAAATTATCAACGTACTTGATTTAGAGGAGTAATTTAATTATGGCAACTTATGAATGTGCTAAATGTGGAATGGCAGTAAATGCTTTTTGCGCTAAATGTGAAACTGCTTTAGAGAATGACTTTGTTACCAGTGATGAAGGAAAAAAAATACAAGTATCAGTCTGTCCAAATGGCCATGGAAAAATAAAGTCACCCACTTGTTGCGGCGCCGATATGGATTGCAAGGGTTAATCTATAGATGAATGATTTGAGTCCCGAAGAGGAATTGACGCAACTTAAGCGAGAGCTTTCTAAGTTAAAACTTGAAGCTAACTTACGAAAATCTCTATCAACTCAGCTTGAGGCGCAAAAGAAAATAGCTGATCAGGCCAAGGAAGAAGCTTTAAAAAAATCAGAAGAATTGGAGGGTATTTCTGGTAAATTAGCTAAGTATCTATCTCCTCAGATCCATGAACAGATTTTCAGTGGAAAGCAAAGTGCAGAGGTAACAAGTTCTCGAAAAAAATTGACTCTTTTTTTCTCTGATATCGTTGGTTTTACAAGCATTTCAGATGAATTGGAGTCTGAGGAAATCACAAGCTTAATCAATTTTTATCTTAACGAAATGTCTATTATTGCGCTCAAATACGGTGGCACTATAGACAAGTTTATTGGTGACTCTATTATGATTTTCTTTGGAGACCCAACAACGAAGGGGCCAGAAGAAGATGCTAAGCTTTGTGTTGAAATGGCTGTTGAGATGCTTGAAAAAATGGATGAACTTAAAGGTTCTTGGGGAAAAAACTTTTCATTAAGAAATGACCTTGAGATACGGATTGGTATTAATACAGGATATTGCACTGTTGGCAACTTTGGGAGCAATGAAAGATTAGATTATACAGCTGTTGGTGGAACCGTTAATCTAGCCTCTAGGCTTGAGAGTGTTGCGAACTCAGGCTCTATTTGTATATCTGAAGAAACATATCTTTTGGTAAATTCTTTCTTTAAATTTTATGATCCAAAAGAGATAGACGTAAAAGGATACTTAAGAAAAATAAAATATTATGAGCTCGATCGAGAGACCAAAGTAGATAATAACCAAATTATTACTTTAACTGGAGACGGTTTTAATATTTCAATAGATAAGGAAAAACTTACACAGCAAGAATATACTAAAATAAAGAACGCAATTGATAATATACAAGCTTAAGAAAGTTAAAAAAATTTTCTTTTTACTTTATGTTTTCTACTTAAATATATGAAAAAAAACACATTTGTTACACATCTCGAATGCTCCATTTCTGGTAAACGGTATAAAAAAGATCTCGTTCATGGTTTGTCGGATAAAGGAAAGCCATTATTAGTTCGATATGATCTGGAGAAAATTAAAGAAGTATTTTCGAAGGACTACTTAAAAAAAACGGATAAAAACGGTTTTTGGCGTTATTCATTTCTGTTGCCGGTTGAGACATCAAACATAATATCACTGGGAGAGGTTTTAACTCCTTTGATCTCACTTGATAATGTAGCTGAAAGATTAAATCAAAAGGGAGATTTATTGGTTAAAGACGAAGGCTTATTACCTACTTCTTCTTTTAAGGCACGTGGCTTAGGTGTTGCTGTATCAATGGCAAAACAATTTGGTATACGTCACTTGGCAATTCCATCGAATGGTAATGCCGGTGCTGCGATGGCGGCTTACGGAGCTAAGGCTGGAATAAAATGTACGGTATTCTGCCCAGACGACACTCCTGAGATAAATATCAGAGAAATAAGTAGACTTGGAGCTGAAATCTTTAAAGTTAATGGTCTTATCAATGATTGTGGAAAAATAGTACGGGAAGGCAAGAATGAAGTAGGGTGGTTTGACGTTTCAACATTGAAAGAGCCTTATCGTATTGAAGGTAAGAAGACAATGGGTCTAGAGTTAGCTGAGCAATTAAACTGGGAGTTGCCAGATGTTATTTTTTACCCAACTGGTGGTGGAACTGGTTTAATTGGGATGTGGAAAGCGTTTTCAGAGCTACAAAAGCTTGGATGGGTCGGAAAAAAATTGCCTCGTATGGTGGCAGTACAAGCAGAGGGGTGCGCTCCGATTGTCGATGCATACTGGCAGGGCAAAGAGACCGCGAATTTATGGGAAAATGCTAATACCATAGCAGCGGGGATACGGGTACCAGTTGCAGTAGGAGACTTTTTGATAATCAGAGCCGTTAATGAAAGTGACGGGTTTGCAATTTCCGTAAGTGATAATGAGATTGTTGAAGCAAGAGATTTCGTCTCAAAAACTGAAGGAACTTTATTGTGCCCGGAAGGAGCCGCTACTCTCGCCGCATTTGAAAAATCTTTAAGCGAGGGGCTGATTTCAAATAATGATCGTGTTGTGCTATTTAATTGCGCTTCCGGTCTAAAATATTCCCTACCTAAAGTAAAAAATACATTAAATAAAGATCAAGCTGTAGATTATTCTATGTTCTAAACTTATTTTGAGGAGTGAACGACGATTTTACTCCTTCTCTTGGGTCAGTAACAAAAATTTTTCGTTCTGGATGCATTCCCGCTCCAAACACAGCAGAAACAGCTGAATACCTCATCTTATGCAATAAACGCGTGTCAGCATTTCCAACAGCAGGATGTATACCATTGTTTTTACTGACTTTTTCCTGCCAATCTTTCATTCTTTCGTCGTAGGTATTTTTGTTCTCAAGTTCCACACAGTTAATTTCATTCTTATTTAAATCAACGATTATTTGATCACCTTCCTCGATAAGCGCGATTGGACCTCCCACTGCTGCTTCGGGCCCTACATGCCCAATTACTAAACCAACTGAGCCACCAGAAAAGCGACCATCCGTCATCAGTGCAACTACGATGTTTTTTTCTCTACAAAGTGTTGTTATTCGTGAAGTTGAATCTAGCATTTCAGGCATTCCAGGACCTCCTACTGGTCCTTCATATCTGACAACTATCATATCAAAGTTTTCAAAAACCTCTGGTCTTTTGTCCAAGGTATCTAATAAAGCTTGTTCCCCATCAAATATTTTAGCCTGCCCTTTAAATACATTATTTTCAAGCCCTCCTTCTACTCCAGCAAGTTTTAGAATCGAGCTATATTCAGGAGACAAATTCCCCCCCAAGACACGTAGTCCACCCGTCGGTTTATAGGGTGATGAAACACTATATATTACCTCATTATCTGGATTAGGTGGCGACAATCTCTTTATTTGTTCGGAAAGAGTTTCACCCGTACAGGTTATAGTGTCTCCATTCAATAAGCCTGCTTCCAATAGATTTTTAACTATAACTTGTACGCCTCCCTTTGTATCAATATCCACCATCGAATATTTCCCAAAAGGTCTAGCGTCTACAATAACTGGCACAACATTTTTTGATAAATGGTTGAATTCTTCTGAACTCATAATGTCTTGAGAAAAATTTTTGTAGCCCGCAGCTCTGGCGATCTCTGGAGCATGTAGCATTACATTTGTTGAGCCTCCAACTGCCATGGCAACAATTATGGCATTTCTAATTGACTCTCTTGTCACAATTTCTCTGGGAGTAATGTTTTTTTCAATCATTTTTTCAAGAAATTCAACAAGCTGTTGTGGAAATTCATCAAGCCTTCTGCTGTCTTGTGATGCGGGAGATACCATGTGCAAAGGCTGCATGCCTACAACACCAATAAACGTTTGCATCGTATTATAAGTGAACATTCCTCCGCAACTTCCAAACCCTGGACACGCCTCTAATGCAATTCGTTTTTTAAACTCTTCGTCTGGATTGCCGGCAATTTGGTAACTGGAAATAATATCTATAGGCTCACCAGTTTTTGAGTCTTTCCCTGGCCGTATAGATCCGTCTGACATAATAATGGCTGGTCTGTTATGTTCTAAAACTGCAGCTAGTGTGCCTACTGGTGGTTTATCACACGCTACTACTGCAATAACCCCTTCTAATCCAGAGGCGCTTAAGTGTTCACACATTGAATCATTTGTTACTTCTCGTCCAATTAAGGAATACCTCATTTCCTTAGTCCCATTACGAATTCCATCTGAAGTAGCTATGGTAAACTCGGGTTGCACTAACCTCATTGGTAATTGCTCTGGATCTGTTCCTATTCTATTCTTTAATATTTCGTGAATTTTTTCTACTTTGCTTGAAACACCTATGTAGCATTGCGAGTCGCCCTTGTTTCCAACAACACCAACCGAGGGTTCGTGTATTAAATCAATATCTGTTCCTAGTTCTCTTGCAATTCCAAAAGTTTGAGAATTTCTTCCTGGATTTTTATCAATTAATACTGTTTTTGAGTTTCTCATTTTTAATGCCTACATAGTTTTTTTGTGTCGTAAATTTATTATAATTTTTACTCTAAAACAAGATAGCAAAAATTAGTATGTAAAAGATTTTATGGTTCAAACAGAAGCAATAGGATTCCACTGGATCAATTAATGTAAATACCTCTTAATCAAGTTTTGGAAAACAAACAAACACAGGCTTTACCATTTTTTATATTTAGATACTTATTATCTTTATTATAGACCTTGACTTCATTTAACTCAAAGCCATCAATAATATTGGTTTCATTAAGAGCTTTGAACTGATTTTCAAACCCTTTTGAATGGTAGTGATCAAAATTAATTCCAATTACAAATTTGGTGCCTGAATTAAAATGAGAAATTAAGCGCTTCAAAGTTTCTGAACCCAGGTGCCCGTGTGTAAATGTCCCAGCGCTTACTACAGCTGAATAATCTTGTAATAATGAGTCAAGAGGGTCTTCAAGATTAAGTTCTAGCAAATTTCGATATAGTTTTTTTTCTCTAGATATTTGTATCATATCTTGTGATATATCAACTCCGTCTATGACAGCATCTGGAGCTTTCTTTTTAATTTCGTTTGCGACTAACCCAGTGCCGCATCCGATATCACAGATAGGTCCATCTATTGTAAACTTCTCAACTAGAAGATTTGCCACTACAGTAGGGTAAGTGTAACCAAGATCTTTTACAAATACACTATCGTAGAAAGGTGCAAAACCTTCATAGTATTTCTTGTTGTCATCTGGAGTTATTAGGTTGTAAGCTCCCTTAAGAAGATCCAACGCATTCTTTTCTGTTTTGCTCATAACAGTACCAATATTCCATAGTTCTTTGCTGCAAAAAAGGAAAATGTGTGGAAATTGAACTTTTGGCTTATTTGAAAGGTTAATGACTTGAATAAGATTGATAGAGCAGCGTATGTGGTGGAGCGTCTGGATGAAATTTATCCCGAGACACCAGTACCTCTAAATCATAACAGTAAATTTGAACTACTTATTGCCGTTTTGCTTAGTGCACAGTGTACTGATGAAAGAGTTAATCAAGTTACCCCACAACTTTTCTCGCTTGCAGACAATCCGTTGGATATGAGTAAATTAAAAACAGAAAAAATATATGAAATTATCAGGCCATGTGGTCTTGCCCCTCAAAAATCATCAAATATCTCTAAATTGTCCATTATGATTATTGAAAAACATCAGGGTCTAGTTCCCTCAAACTTTGAAGATCTCGAGCGACTGCCCGGCGTGGGACATAAAACTGCAAGTGTAGTAATGTCTCAGGGATTTGGGTACCCAGCTTTTCCAGTTGATACACATATTCATAGGCTCGCACAGCGTTGGGGTTTAACCAATGGAAAAAACGTGACGCAAACAGAGAAAGATTTAAAAAAACTTTTCCCTGAAGAAAGGTGGAATAAATTACACCTACAGATAATCTTTTATGGTAGATCTCACTGTACAGCAAGGGGGTGTGATGGAACTGTATGCGAGATTTGCACGACATGCTACCCCCGAAGAAAAAAACCTTTTAAGGCAAAAAAACCATAATACAGGATAAAAACCATAGACATAATTTTTGATATTGATGGAACTATTTTAGACATCTCGCATAGAGTAAAGTTTGTTTTGCAGGACCCAAAAGACTGGAAAAACTTTTACAGCAATATGGATAAAGATCGACCGATCGAAGAAGTTTGTGCTTTGTTGAAGTCTTTGCTTAAAGATGACGCTAATCAAATCATTTTTTGTACCGGTAGGGTTGAGGACTATAGGGAAAAAACAATTGAACAGATAAACAAAATATTAAAAGGCAGTAAAAATATTGATATAGATAGCTGCTTGTATATGAGACCAAAAGGAGATTACAGAAAAGATTTTATGGTAAAAAGGGATCTCTATAAAAGAATGATTGTTGATGGGTTTCATCCAGTTCTAGTATTTGAGGATAAAATTACGGTTGTTGAAATGTGGAAGGAGATGGGTTTAAAATGCTTAAGGATTACAGGAGCTTAATAATTTAGAATGAAAATGAAACGCACTATAATAAGGCCAAACGGGGTTCCAAATTCTATATCAGAGCAGGTTGCAACCCCTATTATGCCATCGGTTGTTTATGCTTCTCAATCTCCCAATGCGCTCGATGAACAATATGAAGGCAAGCAAAAAGGTTATACATACGCAAGAGAAGGGCATCCTAATGCAGAAATCTTAGCTCGTTTGATTGATAACCTTGAAGGGAGTTCCACCGGTTTAGTTGTAAGTTCAGGAATGGCAGCCATTTCGTCTCTTATTATGGGTACCTTGTCTTTGGGCGACCATGTTTTAGGAGGTAGCCAATTATATGGTCGTACATTGAGACTGATGCGTGAAGATTTGCCTAGATTTGGCATTCAAACGTCGTTCGCTGATCCAACAAATATTGACTCAGTTAAAACTGAGATTAGAAAAAATACAAAAATGATCTTAATTGAGTGTGTGTCTAACCCAACACTTAGGGTTGCCGACATAGAGGGTATCGCAAATTTATGTAAAAGAAACAATATTTTATTGGCTGTTGATAATACATTTACAACACCTGCATGCATTAAGCCTTTTGAGCATGGTGCTGATTTTGTTATTCATTCTATTACTAAATTGTTATCTGGTCACTCCGATACCACATTAGGGTATGTTTCATCAAAAGATCAAAACAAGATGGAGGCAATTTACAACTTTTCTGTTTCAATTGGTGCAACTCCAAGTCCTTTTGATTGTTGGCTGGCTGAAAGAGGTCTTGCTACATTTGAATTAAGATTTGAAAAAGCTCAAAAAAACGCAGAAGTACTTGCTGAAGCCTTGAAGAAAAATATCAAGGTTAAAAAAGTACTTTACCCCACCATGTCAGAGCACCCTGATATATCACTTGCAGAGCAACTCTTAAAGGGAAATGGCTGCAATATGGTAAGTTTTGAAATCGGTGATAATAGGATAGATGCAAATAAATTTATTGAAAATATAGAGGGTATAGCGTTTGCTCCCACATTAGGAGATATTGGAACTACAATATCGCATCCCGGAAGTAGTTCACATAGATACCTTAATCTAACTGCTCGTAAGGAGCTTGGTATATCCGAAGGCTTTTTCAGAGTATCTGTTGGTCTTGAAGATCCAGATGAATTAGTAGCCTCTATTGAAAGAGCTTTAAAAGCAATATAGCTTCTACCTTCAGAAAAAGTCTAAATTATTCGGTTTATATAACGTTTTAGCCTTTCGCAAGACAGGTTTATCATCTTATCAGGCACCGTTAAACTTATGCGTACAAGATGGTGGGCATTTTCTCCAAATGATGCGCCTGGCATGAGCGCCAATTTTTCTTCCTCTAGAAGTTGTTTAACAAAAGCGTCGCTACTTAGTCCTGTTTTAGATATATCGGCAAGTAGGAACATTCCTGACTGCGGCATTATTGGCTCCACTTTATTTGTTTTTTTTAAAGCTTCATAAATATTTACGGCCCTATGATAATATGAATCCCTCATTTTTTTTGCAGTACGAAAATCATTTTCTAGCGCATATGCAGTCATATCTGCTATGAATGGTTGGTTGCCAAATAGCATTGTTTCAGAGAGAGGCAAAACCGCATCGCAAAAGTCTTTAGGACCAACCAGCCATCCACTTCTAAACCCTGGCGCTGCATGTGATTTCGATATACTTGAGACAACAATAGTACGATGCGATGCGTCTCGAACATTTAGTGGTGAGTAAAATTCCGTTTTGTTATCAAAATCATAAATTAGGGATGCATACACTTCGTCTGAGATGATCCACAAATCGTTTTGGAGACAAACTTTAACAATTTCTTCTATTTCTTTTTTAGTTAATAATGCTCCAGATGGATTATGTGGATTATTCAAAAGAAGAACTTTGCTTTTGCTTGTTACAGAGTTGGCTAAGTCACTAGGGTTCATTCGAAAACTATTTTCTTTTTTTAGTTCAATTCTTTTTATCGTTCCGCCTGCAGCGGCTACAACGCCTTCATAAGTAGCGTATAGCGGATCTCCTAAAAGAACCTCATCGCCTTCATTTACTAGGCCCATAATCGATGCAAAAAGTGAGGTTTGAGTGCCGGGGAAACACAAGACATTTTTTTCGGTTATATTAAGCCCACATTCGTCATTATACTTATTTACTAGGCTGGAAACTAAGTTTTGTTCTCCTCTTCCATTGGAATAACCTGTTCTTCCTTCTTTAATGGCCTTGATCGTAATGTTGGCAAGTTCGTCTGAAACGGAAATATCAGGCTGGCCTATGGTTAACAAAATTACATCAGGATCAATTTCCGCCATTTTCTTTGCTTTCAAATGGGGCATCCATTTTTCAGAGCCTAATTTTGCTACTCTTTTTGTTATTGATGCAAATTGCACGATATTTAAATTCCTTTTAACAAAAAAATACACTATTTTCTAAAAGACATGACCTCAACATGCAAGTTTTTGACTGCTCTTTTATTCTTTACAAGACTTTTATCGATAATAAGAAGTCGTGTCTATATACTGTATCTTTTTGTTTTTTTCCTTAACGTTTTTCAATCTTATGCTCAGGAAACAGTTACCCCTAAGATCATAAGAAAAATTGCCCATGATAGTAAGGCTTTTACTCAGGGTTTCATTGTAGACGAAGGAATATTTTATGAAAGTACCGGTCTATATGGAAATTCAAGTCTTAGAAGATATAATACACACTCTGAAAAATTGATAAAAAAAATATCATTGGAGGATAAGTTTTTTGCTGAAGGACTTACTTTATTCAATGGTAGGCTTTATCAACTGACTTGGAAATCGGGAGTTATGTTCGTATACGATAAAACTACTTTCAAGATAATAAAAATTTTGTCGTATAATGGAGAGGGTTGGGGGCTTACTAGTAACAACAAATATTTAGTAATGAGTGATGGGAGTAACATTTTAAAATTTCGTGATCCGAACACCCTTCAGGTCATAAAGTCAGTAGCAATTACCTTCAATGGATTACCTGTAGACAATCTTAATGAGTTAGAGTTCGTTGGAAATGAGATTTGGGCCAATATATGGAAGTCTGACTTAGTAGCATGTATCGATAGTGCTACCGGTGAATTAGTTAGATGGATTGATTTTTCATCAATAAGTGAAAGAACTGGAACAGAAGATGTATTGAATGGGATAGCTTATGATAAAGTTGAAGACCGAATTTTTGTAACTGGAAAATTTTGGAATTCTATATACGAAGTATCAATCCAAGATTAGTAATAACGCTCTAAAGCTACTTAAATCTATTTGGGGAGACTCTCTTTTGCAACTGTCCAAAGCTTGATTTTTCCCCTAGAATAATCTCACTAGCCATTTTGCTTGCTGCAGCTGACGTTTGAAAGCCATATCCTCCTTGACCTGCAAGCCAAAAGAAACTGGGAACAATGCTATCAAAACCAATAACAAGGGTGCGATCAGGCGCAAAAGTTCGAAGTCCCGCCCAGCTTGACGTAATTCTTTTAACAGAATAGCTTACTACTTCCTCAAAATTGAAAATGCCTTTTGCTAAGTCCTCATCATTTGCATACGCGTCATGAGGAAAAGACTTGGTTTCTTCCGATGGGGAGACAATCATTTCTCCTGCATCAGGTTTTGCGTAAAAAGATTCATTTAGTCCAAAAGCCATTGGCCAACTTTTATGATTACCACTATCATCAGGAGCAGGCACTCTAGCCATAGACCTTTTAAGAGGTAAAAAGCCCAAAGGTTCGATGCCACATTTCAATGCTAATTCATCTACCCAAGCTCCTGCTGCATTTACAATGATATCACAAATAAATATTTTTTTATCAGTTGTAATGTGCCACTTCCCTTCTTTATACTCAGCAGCAATTACTTTGGAGTCGGAATAAATTTCTGACCCGTTGGCTTTTATATCTTTTGTAAAATGTTGTAATAGTTTATCTGTGTCAATATCGTAAATGTCCTCTTTGTATCCAGCATATTTTACAGATTTATTATTGATTATTTCAATTAGGCTACGCGCATCGCTGACAGATATTTCATTGTGGGCAAAACCTGAACATTGCTCTTTAAATGCATATTTTTCGTCTTTTTTTCCTAAAATTAGGCTGCCCCTTGGGGACAGGACATCTACGCCATCCTTAGAAAGAAAGCTTTTACTTGCACTATTGAATTCCCGAATAACTTCGTTTCCGTAGTCTTCGATAAATGCAGCAGCGGATCTACTTGATGAGTGGTACCCTAGATTTCCTTCGGCTTCTAGCAAAGTTACCTTCGCTGATTTACTTAGTCTGCCTGCAACTGAGAGACCAGCAATTCCACCACCAACTACTAATATATCTACCATCTGAATCTCATTCACTAGATCACATATATCATTATACCAAAAGCAATACTACCTATTATGACTAACCAAATTAAGCTAGATCCTACCATGAAAAGTTTGAGTATTTTTAATATGGGTCTGAAGCCAAAAAGAAGTAAAAAGCCAATTATGCCTAGAAAAAAAAGTT
>CABZEG010000018.1 GCA_902524655.1 uncultured Alphaproteobacteria bacterium
ATTCTCCTTTGCGGGATAATCGACAGCTGTGATATCTATTAAAGTATTAAATGAAAAGCCTTTCTTTGACTTGAGGTGGCTAGCTATCTTCAATATAGCGCTTGGCACTATCTCAACAAAAAGATAATCTTTATCCTCTTCCATTATAAGAATTGCTTCTGATAGAGCATCGTCCACGTTGGTTTTAAAACTAGATAAATCGACCATATCAGCGTTTCACAGTCCCAGTTCTTCTAATCTTCTTTTGGAGTTGCATTATTCCGTAGAGAAGTGCTTCCGCACTTGGTGGACAGCCTGGAACATAAATATCCACAGGCACGATCCTGTCACATCCCCGTACTACAGAATAAGAATAATGGTAATATCCTCCGCCGTTTGCACAGCTTCCCATTGAAATTACATACCTAGGCTCTGGCATTTGGTCATAAACTTTTCTTAATGCTGGTGCCATTTTGTTAGTCAAAGTACCTGCAACAATCATTAAATCGGATTGTCTTGGGCTCCCTCTTGGAATTGCTCCAAATCGTTCAAGATCATAGCGTGGTAAAGAGGTATGCATCATTTCAACTGCACAACATGCTAGACCAAAGGTCATCCAGTATAAACTTCCTGTTCTAGACCAATTTATAACATCATTAACTGTCGTTAAAATGTAACCTTTGTTATCCATTCCAGCCAGTGATATTTCTTCATCCATATCAAAATACTCGCTGGCAACACTTTTAGAATTTTTTATTCCCATTCCAATGCCCCCTTCTTCCACTCATATAGAAAGCCTATTGTTAGAATCAATAAGAAGAGCATCATAGACCAAAAACCTAAAGCTCCAATGTGCTGGAACCCAACAGCCCAGGGGAATAAAAAAGCCACCTCCAAATCAAAAATTACAAAAAGTATTGCTACTAGATAAAATCTAATATCAAACTTTAATCTTGCACTCTCAAAAGGCTCAAAACCACATTCATACGCAGAGTTTTTTTCATTATCAGGGTTATGCACTGCAGCTACAAGTGGTGCCAGCATTAGTATTAACCCAAATGCTAGTGATAATCCGAAAAACACCACAAGTGGAAAGTATTCTACGAGATACTCTGTCACTAAATTCCCCCTTTAACTCTCACGACTGTTATATAACGAAATAAATAATAAATATATAAAAAAAAGAAAAAATAAAGCGCAATTTAGCCACACCCTAATTCACTATGCGTGTAGGCAGTTTAAACAAAAATAAAAATTTTAATTACCTAATTCGGACCGTAATGTATCCCTGCCTTGCAACGTCAAGCCAACAGATCCTAGTATTTGTTGTAAAGTTCTGCTGTACAGTGTTAATGGCTGCGCTGCAACAAATACAATGTCATCTGGTCTCATCTCAAACTTCTTTGCTAATTTTATTCTTGTTGGATCAGTTATATCTAAATGGTAGGCTTTGAAATTTTTCTCAATTTGCCGTAAAACATAGATTTGACTAAAATCTGAGCTGCCTGAACGCAGCACAGAGCCACTAAAAATGGTATCAGATAATGTCGGTCTTTGGATAGAAGTAATAGGCACTGCTCTTTGTGCCCCCGTCTCCCCAACAACTAATACCGTTTCTAGGCTGTAATTCACTGCATTTATAAAAATTCTATCATCAGGGAAAAGCCTGACACGAGGACCTTTTGATTTCATTAAATTAATAAATGAAAAGGTATATTCTTGCTCATTTCTCATAAGCAAAATTTTATAATCAAACCCAGCTTCTTGTTTAATTCCCGATGTCGCTACTACATCCTCAAGAAAAATGGGATAATTGGTATATTTTATCACATTAGAAGATATACCGTCCCCATTTAAAAATATTCTCTTGCTATTGAACTCACTTAGAGAAAGCTCCATCGTTCTGGGCCTACCAACTTCTAAAAGCTTCTGATATATTTTATCTTGCAGCTCGGACTGAGTGAGGCCACTTGCTTGCAATGAACCAAGGCCATACACATTTATGAATCCCTCATCTGAAATTGCTATTTGTCTAGTTACAAAGGTAGGTACTGATGGGTCTGTCGCTAAAATTTCTGAAACACTCAATACATCACCGATACCAATTATGTAGGGACCAGGATCATTATTTTTTGGAAACCTTTCAACAATCGCTTGTTCGCTAGGTATCAATTTCGCTGCTTGCGTTAAATCGTTAGCGACTATAACTTTTCTTTTGTAAGGAGCATTATTGGCGTCTAAAGTACTTTTTTCTGTTAGAGCCACAAGCTGGACATTGTTTTTTTCTTGTCCCTTAGATCTTTCCGCTCTCGATTTAGTTTTTAATTCAATTGGGAAATAAGCTCTACCACACGAATTAGCACCAACCATGGCTAAACACAAAATAAAATACCAAATTATTACTCTCGTCTTAATAGTTCCCTCCCACTAATCTATTAAAATAAATCCCACACAATTCTGTTTCTCTGAATTGGTATTTATCAAAAATTTTTCAACGTCTGCTTTAGTGAATTTTCCCTTGAACCCTACAAGTAAATAATTTTCACTTTCCAGAATTGTGTTGTACTTTATGGTCTCAGAAATATTTTCGCCCAATGCTATTAAAATATGATCAAATTCTTTTAAATCGCCTTTCAAAGGAAAAAAATTTTCTTTCTCACCGAGACTTGATTTTTCAAAAGAATTAAAAATTAATACAGGATCTGCGTTGCCATTAATCCTTTTTGTCTCAGAAGACTTTTTAAAACTTTCTTGAAAGTTATCACTTTTATTCAATCTTGGTTGATTGCCAATCAAAGCAATTTGTTTTCCTAGCTTCTTCCCCATTATAATACCTAAAAACATTGCAACTCTGTTAGCTAAATGACTTTGTAAAAAGCCTCTTCTTCCAATTTCCACAACACACAGCGATCTACCAATCTTACTTAAACCGTCAATAAAATTTATAGACAGACTTTGTTGTATACTCTCAATTATCGGCTCCTGCCTTCTAGAGAAAATTTGGCGAGACGAAACAGTCGCCATATTCTGGAATGGATGGATAGCAGCAATTTGGCGCAGATTATAAATATGGTGGCGAAGCATTTGAGTCATTAAAACTATGAATGATGAGATAAACGTTGCAATGAGAAGATTGATCACAAATATCATTTTAATATTTGGTTCTGCCGGGTCAACCGGTGGTGTTGCACGTGAATGGACGAAATTATTATTTAAATTAAAAGTTGAAGCTTGAACAGTCCTATCTTGAATGTTGAACTGCAAGCCCTCACTAAAATTCTTTTTGATAAGATATTTAAGACGCAAAGATTTAAATTCATCCTCTAAACGAAGGTTTGCTATAGTCAACAACCTTTCATCATTAATTCGCTTAGACAGCAATTTTCCTAAATCTTCTAATCTTTTAATTTCCTTGTCTACTATTGCTATCAGATTCTTCTCAACATTTAGCTTTTCATTCTGTTGCAGTTTTCTGACCTCGCTAATGAAATTATTTGAATAGTTGGCACTTATTTGCCCTTGTGAGCCAAAATCTGAATTACTTAGAGCTTTTTTGGCTTTAGCTTCAATGAGAAACTTTATTGTGTCATCAATTGATCTTTTCCTTGTTTCAAGCTGGTTGTATCTTTGAAATTGTTTTCCAAAATCTAATTTAACCTCTTCATTTTCAAAATTATCGACGTTCAAAGATGAAGAATTTTTTAAAATAAAGTTATCAATCTCCTTTTTTATATTTTCTACTTCAACCTGAGCAACAGTTTGAATTTCAGCAAGATATGTCAAAGTCTCCTCAAACATTTTCCTTTTATCAGCCCTCTCAATTTGGAAGTAGTGCTCAACAAGTGTATTTGCTATAAAAGATGCGAATTCTGGGTTTTCATGTTTCACTTCAAGTCTATATGCTGGTGTATCCATGTTATTATAACGGAAATTTTTCACGGTAATCATAGATCTTAATGAGGAAATAAAATTTTCGTCGCTTTGTTTTTTGGTAGGATAATTTATCTCATACAATGAAAAATAATCTAATAGCCCGGCTAGTGAAAATATGCTTACACTCGGAGAAGTAAACTTATAGCCGAGTTTTTTTTTGATCTCGTATTTGCTGATATAACCTGACAGGAATTCTCTTCCGATAATTTTTGGAACAATATTCGTTTCAGGTCTGCTCAGCGTTTGAGGCAAAAGAGCGGATAACTCACTAAGTCCACCTACCATATTTTGATTGCCTTGAGGCACATCTTTAGTTTCAAAAACAGTAACAGCAATAAACTTAGGCGTTACTTTTGAAATCTGGTAAACTGAATAAAGAGAAAACCCGACGATAAATACAAGGAATAGAGGCCAATTGTTTGCAAATAAAGCAAATAAGGACCTCATATCAACTTCTGCAGAGGCTTTTTCTTCCATTTCTATTTCAAATCCTTGTCTAATTTTGTCCTAAGTAATATTTTATAAAAGCAATAGCGAGATATAATTATTCTTTTAGATTAAATTTGTTTATTATATCGATGTACACCTTTACCACTTTTTTTATCTGGAACTCGGCGACAACTTTTTTTCGTCCGTTATTTCCCATAATACGTCGTTCTTCGGATGTTAACCTTAACATTTTTTGCATGTTTTTCTCAAGGCAAATATGATTCATAGATTTTGTCAAAAAGCCTGTAACTCCATCTTTTACTAAATTATTACACCCTGGAACATCATTTGTAATCACTGGGATCCTCATGGACATAGCTTCTAAAATAGCTCTTGATGACCCTTCTCTATATGATGGCAATACTAAACAGTCAGTTTCGTTTAATATATCAGTTATGTTTTCTACGAACCCAACATGATCAAACACATGATCTCGAACTGCATCCTCAAACTGCAAACAAAGATCCGTAGGAAGTTTCGTTTTCTCAAATTTTCCTGCAATTATAATTTTTACAGAGTTATCTTGAGCGAGTCCTCGGCCAGCTTTTACCAGCTCCCCTATACCCTTTTCTTTTAAAATTCTGCCCACAAATGTAAAAACAAATTTTTTATTTGGCTTTATAGTCTTATTTTTTTTTTTAAACAATTGTATGTTAACTCCAGACCCAGGAACAAAATAGGCTTGGTGTTTTGCGATAAACTTTTTTGTCAAAAAATACTGCATATCCTCATAGTTTTGGAAAAAACAGATTTTTATTTTTTTCAATGCTAGTTTGTATAGTGCGTTAATGAAATAATTTTGTCTTGAATGATTTGTAAAAGTCGAGCCCAGGCCAGTAACATTACATAAGACAGGCACGTCATAAAAACGTGATATAAAACCACAGTAAATGTTGGGTTTAATTGTAAAGGAAAGAACCATATCAGGTTTAAGTATCTTGATGTAATACCAAAGTTGAAAAAATACTTTAAACTCCTCTATAATGTTCAAGCCTCGTGCGTTAAGATCTATTTTTATATAGTCACATCCTAATTTTGGGATCAAATGAGAGTAATTATCGTTTGGTGATAAAACTTGCACATTAAAGCCCTTTGAAATTAGAGCTTTAATAAGATCAGACCTAAAATTAACAATATTCCAAGAACTGTTTGCCACAAACATAAGCTTCATTATTTTTTCCTAAAATAGAAAATTATCATAGGGCACCCAGCTCTGACTATTAAAAGAAAAGTTCAGCCATAAATAGAAAAGACAGAAGTAAACAAAAGAGACTCCTATATAAGCAATATCTTTAAAAAGAGGATCCTTAAAGATTAATTCAATTCTTGAAAAGACTGTTATCTGTAAAGGTATAGAGTAAAGAGCTAACCTATCAGCTAAATTTGAAGCATAAAACACTAGAAACAAAGCCAAAATTGGTAATATTGAAAAACGGAGCCAAAATCTTCGCAAAACTTTTGAAGGAAAAAGGACTTTAGAATATCTTAAGACAAGTAGCGCAGGAATTACACAAAGGATTATTCTTATTAACCCACCACTAGCATGTTGGCTTTTTCTTATATCGTCAGATATGTATGTTGAAAACATTGACGCTAGAGCGTCTGCCGACAACCCAATCATCGCGATAACAAGCAATATAGGCACAATGAAACTTGAAGTAATCTTTCGGGTTTCCATTGCGAGCATTCCGAAAGGTGCAACGACTAATGATGACTTATGAAATAGTGCAGCAAAAAAAATTGTAATAAAAAAGGCCCTTAAGTTTTCTTTTTTTAAAAATGAAATAGCGATCAGAATGAGGCCTAATGCCGCACTTTGCCTTGTGTAACCCATACCTACGACAATGATTAGGTAAGGAACCGATATTAGGAAGGCAAGGAAATAATTTCTCTCTTGGCTGCAAAATACAACTATGCCGGCAACAAATAGAATTGCACAAAGAGTATTAATAAATTGAATGCCTAATTGATGTTGTTGTCCGAAAGCAAACAATAAATCATAAAGAAAATTCATTTTTATAATTGATAAAATATCCGATACTCTAGGAACAATCCTGTCATCATATAAATGAATATATGTATACCAGTCACCCCCAACTTCTTTCCTAAAGCCGATGATTATTACTAAAGAAGAGAAGAAAAGAATACTTAAAATTATTCTTAGATTTAACGAAATAACTTTTAAAAAAATAGCACCTAAAAGTGGAACAAAAAAAATTGTCCAGTACAAGGCCATCTATATTTTACTTTTCTTTTGAAGATTTAAGTGATTTCTATTCATATTTTGAAGCTGCTACCCCCATTAATAGTCTTCACTAGATTTAAACTTTTGTTTTTCTCGTATATTGAGGCTCTTTCGTAGGGTTGATTTTCACCAACCACCACTAATCCTCGATGGTTTAAATTTTTTTCAAAGAAAAATTTGCATTTTTCCCTATAAATTTTATTCTCAAACTTATTTAAGAGGTTGAAAACAAGTATCAGATCACTTTTACGAGCCAGCTCATCCTCAAAAATATCAAAGTTTTGAATATAAACGTTCGGATACTTCGTCAATTGGGGATTAATCATTTCAACAATTTTTAACTCCGTACATTTATTGAACTTATTAAAAAAAAATTTCGAAATTAAAAATTCAAATGGTGAGGAATGAACCTTAAAAGGATCCAAATAAAACATAGCGAACTTATTTTCATACATATGTACATTATTATGATCATCTACCAAAAACGGATTTGACTTATAAAAGCCAAGGCTCAATCGAACGAATTTATCCATGCAAAAAAAACTACCGAAATCTACTTTTTTCATCAAGTCAAGGGATGAAGTGCCATCACTACATCCAATATCATGAATTATTTTGTAGAAATTATTTTTCTTTGCCAAAAAATTAATAGTAAGTGGGAACCTGTTAGGACTAGTAGTTTTGAAAGTCTTACCAACCCTTATTGCGTTCAAGCATTTTAATTTCTTCGCTGGATTACTAGAGATTATATCATGCAGTGATGCTTGTTCTTTTCCTAAGAACTTGAACTTTATAGGAAAAATCATAGAGCTAGCCTTGTAAAAAAATATTTAACAATATTTTTCCTTCCATGTTTCAAACATTAAAATATTCCAGAGTTTTGCAGAATAATCCCTTTCTCGAGAAAGATGACTTTTTATAGTTTGTTGTATTGTAACGCCATTAAACAGACCTTCATTATTTATTCGGCTCAAGTTCAACATGTCATTTGACCAATCTTTTAGTGGCCCCCTTAACCAGTCCCCGATAGGCATTCCAAATCCCATTTTTGGACGATCTGTAAGATTTTGAGGAACTTTATCCTTTAAAATCTCTCTCAAAATTAGCTTTGATTGTTTTCCCAATTTCATTTTAAGAGGTAATTTCCAAGCAAACTCTACCACTCGATGATCTAAAAACGGTACTCGAGTCTCTAGACTGAAATTCATCGATGCGCGGTCTACCTTTACTAATATATCATCTAACAGGTATGTAACGCAATCTATGGCCATAAGTTTTTCAATTTCATTCAGATCAACAAATTTATTTTGTAATTCAGTAATGGTATTCTCACTCTCTTCTGCTGCAAGCAATATGTCACTTGGATTTTTCCATGTTGATACTAATGACTTGTATAATGAAAAGAGATTTTCAGAAGAAATTACTTCTGCTCCCCTATGTAGATAATCACCCCAATCAGAACGAGTATGAAGCCCAGGGATTTTTTTGAGTACCGTAGACCAATTTTCCTTGGTCATTAAAAAAATTATATTAGCCAATAATTTTTTAACTGGCATAGGATAAAAACTAATTTTCCCCCAAATTTTTCTTGAGAAAATATAACGATTGTAACCTCCAAAAATCTCATCAGCTCCATCACCTGTCAAAACAACCTTAACTTCCTTGCTAGCGAATTGGGAAACAAGCAAAGTGGGTATTTGTGAAGAATCTGAAAAAGGTTCGTCATATGCGTCTGCTACTTGATAAATCATGTTTAAAGCTTCAGAAGGCCCAACAAAAAGTTCGTTATGATCTGTTCCTAAATGAGTGGCTATCGACTTTGCATAATTGGCTTCGTTAAATCCACTTTCTTCAAATCCAATTGAAAATGTTTTTACGGGGTTAGTTGAGTTTTTTTGCATTAATGAAACTATTGTTGTTGAATCGATGCCTCCGGACAATAGAGCGCCTATAGGTACATCCGAGATCATCTGACCTTTAACAGATTTTTCAAGAAGTGCATCCAACTCCCTAACCTTTTCATCAAGAGTATATTTTTCTGCAAAACGTTTGCCTGATATCGCTACGGATGAAAAGTCCCAATATTGCTCTATGGAATACTCTTGTGTTTTAGTTGAAAAAGAAAGAATAGATCCTGGAGTAAGTTTGTAAATTCCTTCAAATATCGACAAGGGTGTTGGAACATACCCATACCTAACATAACCGGTTAAAGCTTTTTTAGAAATCTCTGCAGTAAAATCTTTATGTGCAATTAACGATTTAAGAACGGAACCAAATACAAAGAATTTTTTACCTCGATTAAAGTTCCAACCGTAATATAATGGTTTTTCTCCCATTCTATCTCTAGCAAGACTCAAAACTTTTTTCTTACGGTCCCATATTGCTATCGCGAACATTCCAATACATTTTTCAATAGCCAATTTTATACCAAATGTTTCAATGCTAGCAAGCAAGGTTTCAGTATCTGAATTTCCTCTCCAACAATAATCATGGTAAAGACTTTTTATTTCTTTCCTTAGCTCTAAATGATTGTAAATTTCTCCATTAAAAGTGATAACAAACCGACCGGAAGTAGACATCATTGGCTGCTTGCCGTATTTTGAAACGTCTAAGATAGACAATCTTTTATGTCCCAGAGCGATCCCAATAGACCGATCAATCCATGTTCCGTCATCATCGGGACCTCTTGAATGGATTTTTTGTATCATCATTATAAGATTTTCGATATTTGTTTTATAGCTCCCCGATTGTTTATCAAAATAACCAGCGAACCCACACATTTTTTATCTACTCCCCTTGCTTAGCAAGCAGTCAAAATATAATTTTTCATAATCACCGATGCATCTATCTAAAGAAAATAATTTTTTAGCCCTTAGCCGAGCCTTCTTTCCCATATTGACCCGCATTTTTGTTTTATATATTTTTAGTATGGCGTTGCCAAGCTTTTGCGGGTCCTTTGCAGGAACCAAAATGCCAATTTCTTCTGTCCCAAGTGCCTCTCTGTTACCCCCAACGTCTGTGACCACAATGGGCAATTCTGCAGCCATATATTCCAAAATGGAGTTTGAGAAACCTTCTTCATGAGAAGAAAGAACCCCTATGTCAGATGCAAATAGAAAGTTTTCGATGTGAACAATTTTTTCTTTTATGATTATTTTTTTTTCTAACTTATACTTTTGGATAACTTTTACTAACTCTTTCTTTATACCCCTGTCGTTTCCTACGAGAATTAGCTTCCAGTTATTAATATTTTTATTTACCAAATTTAATGCCTCAATTAAATCGATGTGACCTTTATAAGGGATTAAATTAGCTGTCATAATTATAACAAAGTCATCTGTATTTATACCTAATTTTTGACGACAATTTTCTGTTAAACATTTTTTGCGTTCGAATTTTTTTAAGTTTATCCCATTATAAATTAGCTTTAGTTTATCTTCAGAAATCCCTTCTAATTTTAAATCTTTAATCACTCTGTTACTGTTGCCTAAAATGATATTCATTCTTTTATGTAAAAACTTTTCACAAAAATAATAAAACTTATTTTTTTTTTGATAATTGTTTAAACTCCTCCTTGACATGATTTTTATTGGTATGCCTGTCAATATAGATAAAAAGCCACCAACGAGATAAGCTTGCGGCAAGAACATGTGAACCACATAATATTTTCTAGTGATTAAAATTTTTAACAGCAATAAAGAACAAACTATTAGCAAAAACAATTTAAATAACGGCAGCTTTTTAAACACTTTATTGTCTGCAAAACGCCTTGGAATGTGGAATATGTTCAGCTTTTTATGTATCAGCTTTTTATCAATTTCTATATGTGGTGCTAATAAACAGATTTCTACGTTCCACCCTTTCTCCAAAAGGCCATGAGAAACCTGCACCAAATGATTTTCAGCACCACCCATTGATAAAGAGCCGATAATAAATAAAATTTTTTTTTCTTTATAATTCATGGAATTTTTTTTATCTGCTGTTAAATGTTCAAATAAATTTTAAAATTATGTTTACTAAAGTTTTTTTAAATCGCTCTTTAAAATCAAGCTAAAAAGCTGATGATTAAAAATACTTAAACTTTACCAAACACATTTTAGAGAGTTCGAGTTCTGAAATAAGACGATCAATTTCTCAACTTAGTTTTTATGAGTTTTATAAACAATTTTTCCCATTTTTTAAATATAATATCTGCATTGTATTTCATTACATCTGCCTGTCCCGCTTTTGAGTATCTTTGTCGTTTGCAATAACTAGTCAGTATGTTGGTAATTTTATTTGATAATTCATTTACTTCTCCTGTTTGAAAAACCTCTCCATTAATTTTGTTTTCAATTATTTCTGTGTTGCCATCGCAGTCACTTACCAAACACGGTACGCCGAGCGCCATTGCCTCAAGCAAAGCTAACGGGCATCCCTCATAAATAGAGGGGAATACGAATAAATCTCCTTTTTGAATATATTTTTCAACATTTTGTTTTGCTCCCATTAAAAAAACATTATTTCGAATTTTTAAATTTTTTATTAAATTTTGAAGTTCGTCTCTAAGCTCTCCCTCTCCATAAATATATAGAGATAATTCAGAGAAATTCTTTAATACTGCGGGAATAGCTCTGATTAGGGTCTGTTGGTCTTTCGCGTTAATTAGTCTTCCAACAGTAACAATAGAATTTGGATTTCTTCTTATTCGCTTTCTTTTTATTGATGTTATTCTGTTTGGGTTAGGAATTACTACACAATTCCTTAAAAACCTTCTTTCAAAAAAGATCATAGCACTCTTATTAATGACTACCACACTGCTACTTAAAGGATAAAGTATTAAGCGGAGAAAACCGTAGAATTTCGGTATTTTATGATGATATGGATCACTTTGCTCCACTACAATTACAGGTTTATTTAGACCGAAAGAAGACATCAGAGTCGTTACGTTTAGTGTTTCTATAAACGATATTACAATGTCTGTGTCGATAGATTTTATAACCTGTCTTAATGCTGAGGATCGTCTGAAAAATAAAAAAAATTTTTTAATTATTGAATTTTCTCGTATTTGCAGTTCTTCTAGGCCTATGATCTCGATGCCCTTTGAAAGTTTATAAAATGGGGTCTTGAGCGAGAGCTTCGAAGTAATTATTGAAACTTTATGTTTTCTTTTTATGAAGTGGTTTGCCATCTCGACGGCTGTTCTTTCTGATCCACCGTGTGAAAGTGAGGAAGTTACTATTGTTAGATTCATATCTAATGGTTTTTTTTTTAAACTATACTTCTTGGCTTTATAGTATACAAAACTGAGCATTTAATCTATAAGGATATAAAGCTTCAATAAGTAAATTAGATCAAAAATACTTTAAGTAAAAATTAGTTAACTTAATAGTTTTCTAGTGTTCAAAAGCGGTAAATCGTTTTTAGGAGATATCAATCAAGAAGATTAATACAAATAAAATTGGTGTTATAGACCGCCCAATCTTTTGGAAAGGAAGCAGAAAAATTTTCAGTTTGCTTAAAACAAGGGAAAAAGTTTTATGGCTCATTTTTTTAGGCACCTCTGTATTAATAGCCCTTATGGAGGTACTAACGGCTGTCGTAATTGTAATCCTCGCTGATATTCTAAATAACAATGAAAAGGCATTAAGAAGCTTAGAGAGTTCTTTTGTTGTTGATGTATTTAATGTTGAGAATCCTCTATTTTTTTTCTCAACATTCTTACTGACACTTTTTATTTTTAAAAACTTATCTTTCACTGCAAATATCTTTTTTCAGAATTATTTCATCCAAAGAGTAAAATACAATTTTAGAAGGCGCTTTTTAAAAAAGCTCTCAGAAATTAGTTTTCTTGGATACAATAATAGACATTCAACCTACGGACACTATTTAATTGAAGGCAGTACGGAACAAACATTTTCTGTTGGTCTGAACGGGCTACTGACTATTGCGTCTGAAATCATTATTTTTTTATCACTGTGCTCACTACTATCCATTATAAATCCAGACATTTTTATCTTTATGAGCAGTTTAACTCTTGTGGCTATATTGATTGTAAAATTTACACTGCCTAGGTTCTATTTTTGGGGTAAAAAATTTGAGAAAGCAGGGTTAGAGGCTAGTAGACATGCTTTAGACTTTTTTCAAGCGTTCAAGGAGTTAATTCTTCTCGGCAAAAAAGCCGACTTTATGGAAAATTATCATAAAGTATCAAAGATAAAATCAGAAATATCAGCTCTAAATACATCCATCAACCATCTTCCTAGAATTTTTTTGGAAACTTTTTTTATTGCATTTTTCTCTCTGTTTTTAATGTATTTCAGCCTCTATGGAAGTGATAATAAATATTTTCTTGGGGTTTTGGCTGGCTATCTATACGCAGGGTTTCGAATACTCCCAGGATTAAATAGAGTTATTGTTCAACTGAATCTTTTTAAGGGTTGCCAGCCTTACATTAATACAGTTTTCGATGAATATTATAAGGATACAGAGCAATTAAAATTAATATCCCAAAAAAGTTTTAGATTTGCAGATAAAATTAGCCTAAGAGATTTACATTTCAAATACCCAGGGTCTAAGTCATTTGTTATTAAAGGTTTAAACCTCGATATAAATAAAGGTGACCGGGTAGGTATAATAGGAGAAACTGGCTTGGGTAAATCTACCCTGATAAATATGATCTTAGGACTAGTTGAGCCAACAGATGGTATTATAACTATAGACAAAAAATTTTCTGTTATGTCAACTGAATGGCACAATATTATTGGGTATGTCTCCCAAAATTTCTTCCTAGCAGATGATACTATTGAATATAATATTACACTTTCTAGAGATGGTGTGCACAAGGAAAAAATCAATAGGGTATTGAAGGATGCAAGAATAAAAAATTTAATCAAAAGTTTACCGGATGGCATCCATACTAAAATTGGAGAAAGGGGAGAAAAGCTCTCTGGTGGAGAAAGGCAGCGAGTTGTAATCGCTAGAGCGCTTTACTCAGATCCTGAAGTAATCATCTTTGATGAAGCAACTTCTTCTTTAGATTACCAAACAGAGAAGGAAATAATGGACACGATCTACTCCATAAGTAAAAATAGAACCATTATCATGATCGCTCACAGAATAACTACATTGAAAAACTGTAATAGGATATTCAGAATAGCCGATGGTATCGCCACTGAAACTTCCTACAAGAAGGAAACAGAAAAGATATAGAAAAGGTCCATAAGTATAGCTATACAAGTGTTCTTCATTTTCTAAAGTTTAACCTTTGCAAAAGTGTTACAGTAAACTGTTTGAAGCATGTAAAACTGAGAAAAAATACTGGTCCTAAAAAATCTTTAAACCGGGATTTTCCCTTTTTGTATACCATCAAATAAATATTTAACATAGAAATGTAGTAATAAAAAATTGACTGAAAATCTCTTCTATAAAGAGAAGTTGTACGATTTCCTCCAGACCAATACTTAATTAAAAATTCATCCAAGTAGCCAAATTTTGTGACTTGAGCACATCTCAATAAAAATTCGTAATCTTCGTTTGGCCCAACTTTTTTGGACTCAGAGAAAAAGCATTCATTTGCCAAAAGAGTTTTCCTCACCATTACGGATGATATTGGAACTGTATTTACATATAGTAATGAATTAAAATTCGCATGTCCTGACTCGTGCGATAGCCACCATTCTTTGTCTTCATCAAATCGCTTCATTTTTGTAAAACATAGACCTAGTCTACTATTTTTTTGCATTAAATTTATCTGCTTTTTAATCTTTTCGGGCATCCAAATATCATCGTCATCGCAAAAAGCTAAAAATTCACCTTTTGCTTTCTCGATACCAAGATTTCTTGGAGCAGAAGGGCCTCCAGTATTTTCTTGGTCATAATACTCTATTCTTTTATCGTTGAATTTACTTGCTGCTTTTTTGTTTTGGGGACTCATTCCATTTGAAACTACTATAATTTGCAGGTTTGAAAAAGTTTGATTTAATATAGATTTCAGTGTTCTCGCCAAAAGGTCAGGACGATTGTGTGTTGGTACTATCACACTTACCAAAACCATTTGAGCATTTAAGTCCATTGGTAAGGAATTCTTGGATCATCATAATCTCTTGTCCTTACTTCTTCTACGGAATGCGGAAAAGTTGCGCAATTTGTTACTAGAGATGGCACTTCAGTGTTCGACACAAACCCATACCAAATATTGTTTGGAATGGTTAATAGATAGTAGCTTCTCTCTCCTAGGACAAACTCGTTGACCTGTCCATGAGTTTCGCTGTCCTCTCTTTCGTCGTATAATACAATTCTAATACTTCCAAAAGGAATTGCAAAATTGCAAGTAATTTTCTTATGAAGTTTCCATGCCTTTAATGCATTAGGATAAATCCATGAAAAGTATACTTCGCCAAATTGCGTGAAACCTGGGTCATCGGACCTTAGCATGTGCATAACTTTTCCACGGTTATCTTCGAATACCTGTAGTTTTTTTTTTGAAACTCCCTTGATCATTCCTACATCCTAAACTTTCCATCGAAAATACAAATTAAGCATGAAATTTGCCGACAGTCCAATCGTAGTAATTAAGTTTTAAAATTATTTATAACATCAATAATATAATTTTGCTCTTTTTTACTTAGATCAGGGTACATTGGGATTGTCACAATCTCGTCTCCTATTTTCTCCGTTACACTTAAATCTTTAAACTTGCAACTTTTCAAATAACTAAATTGATGACCGGGTTGCCAATGTATACCAGTGTCTATATTTTTCTTGTTACAATAATCTATAAATTCATCTCGTTTATTCTTGACCCTAATTACAAAAATAAATGGCAAAATATCACCGTCTAAACCTGGCGGTAAAATAATATTGTTGTTATTTATACCTGATAGGTAATTTGAAAATATTAATTGTTTTTTTTTCTTAATGGTTTTTATCTTTTTCAACTGTTCAACACCAATGGCAGCGTGTAGGTTGGCCAAGTGATATCGATATCCAACGTCTTCAACATCATATGTAAATGAGCGATTATTTGAATAAAGCTTTTTTTGGTTTTGCATTTGTCCAAGTTGTCTCATATTACGGAGTCTGTCTGCATGTTCCTTTTCTTGTGCTATTATTACCCCGCCGTCAATGCACGTGATATTTTTAACTGGATCAAAGCTGAAAATCGCTATATCAGATTTAGAACCAACCATTTCGTAATTTGAGTTTCTGGAGCCGAAAGAATGTGCAGCATCATGAATAATCGGCACATTGTACTCTTTGGCGATGGCTCTAACACTCTCATACTTATGTAAATGTGATGCATAGTCCAGTGATATTATTGCCTTCGTTTTTTTTCCAATAAGAGATGTGACCTTTGAAGGGTCTATAGTAAGACATTTCTCTTTCACATCTACAAAAACTGGTGTAGCTCCAAAGTACTTTATGCTTTGGAAATCTCCTATATTGTTTAAAGAAGGAGTGATGACTTCATCGCCTGGCTGTAAATTAAATAGGGAAAGAGCCATATGAACGGCAGAAGTTCCAGTATTTACAGCGATTACTTTACTACTTTCAATATCCAAAAATTTTGATATCGATTCCTCGAACTCTTTGACATAACTACCTGGCCCAAGCCAGCCTAGCTCTAAAGCTTTTCTTGCTGCCAATATTTCTTCTTTGCATAAAAAAGGTTTAAAAACGGGTATTCTTTTAGGCATTTATTTTTTTTTCAAACTCCAATATTTGTTCCTTTGTAACTTCTAGGGGTTTCTGGCCGTCCATGACCTTTTTATACCATTGCCCAGTGGCTTTAACTGCTTGATGAAAATTGTAGGTCGGATGCCACTTGAGTTTAGTCTGTATTTTATCAATCGACAGGTGAAGAAAATTAGATTCATGCAAATTGGAGCCTAAATCATTTAATTTTACTACCGGTCTATTGAGAGGTTCCCAATTTTCAAGAAAAAAATTAGTGAGTTCTAAAACAGTTTTTATTGAGTCATTATTGGGGCCTATATTCCAAGATTCACCATAAAACACATTGGAATTATTAAACAATTTTTTCCCAATAAGCAGATAACCTGATAATGGATCCAAAATGTGCTGCCAGGGTCTAGTAGCGTTTGGTGATCTAATTATGATAGCTTTTCTATTCTCTATTGATTTGAATATATCTGGAATAATCCTATTTTCAGAATAATCTCCGCCGCCAATAACATTACCTGCACGCACCGCAGCAGCCCCAAAACGCTTCTTTTTGTTCAAAAATGATACCGCGTATGACTTGAATACGTGCTCCGCACAAGCCTTTGAAGCGCTGTAAGGATCAATTCCTCCCAAAGGATCTGTTTCTCTGTAGCCCCACTCCCATTCATTATTCAAATAACATTTATCAGATGTAATATAAACCAAACTTCCAATTGAATTACATGAGTTGACAGCCTCTAACACATTCAATGACCCAATAACATTAGTTTCAAAAGTATTTTTTGGGTTTTCATATGACTTCTTTACTAGAGCCTGACCTGCTAGATGAAATAAAATATCGGGTTCATAATCTTGAATAATATTATTTATCAAATTACTGTCTCGTATGTCAGCAATATTTGAGTCAATTTTATCTTTAAGATGAAGTTTGTTAAAAAGAGAATTACTATTAGGCTCGAGGGCAATCCCAGAAACCTTAGCTCCTAATAAATATAGCCAATATGATAACCAAGCTCCCTTAAATCCGGTATGCCCTGTTATCAGCACCTTCTTATTTCGATAAAAATTATCAAACAAATATTTTCTCTACTTACAAAATCACTTATAGACAACTAAACTGTGCAAAAACCTGTCTTTCATTGCACGCACAACGTTGGTTCTATCATCTTGCGAACTATTTGAAAACCTTCAATGAACAATATTTTTGTGATTATAAAAATTTATTATAATTTTTGATCATCCTGTATCCCTCTTTAAAGAAATTCTTTAAGTTGTAAATATCGAGAATAAAATTTTTTTTGATCCAACTTATATTTTTATCAAGAAATGCATTACACCTATATTTTTTAGAAGCCGCCATCCAATTCGTAACCACAATTATCTCTTAAAGTTTTATTTGTGTAAACTTAAGTTAATTACATTTTTTATTTCGAAGAGTTCATTAATAGTGCTATTCATGAAAATCTAATCCATACCCTAAAAAGATTCTCAAGAAAATTTTAAATTCTAGCGATAATATGCTTTGAGCGTTAGTTTTTATCTCGGTGTCTTCGCAAGGCTTCTTTCCTGAGAAAATACCTAAGAAAAAAAATAAGTAAAGGATGAAACACCAATCTGGCGGTTGAATGCTTAAGACTGAAACCGACTTTTTTTTACACTAACAAATGCTTAATTGTTAAGATACCAAAGAGGCAAAACAAAACACTGTACTATATCTACCACTTTTTCCAGGGAGCCTTCCCAACATTCCATAAAGAATTCAGTAATTGATACTCTCTAGAAGTGTCCATAGGGTGCCAAAAGCCTCTATGTTTGAATATCATTAGTTGTCCATCACGTGTAATGGATTCAATTGGTTCTCTTTCAAAAATGAGAGTGTCGTCAGGGGACAAGTAATCTAAAACTTTCCTTGAACAAATAAAAAATCCGCCCGAAATCCAACCTTCTTGAGCCTGCGGCTTTTCATTGAAACCTATAACTTTTTCACCTTCAATTTCTAATTCTCCAAACCTGGCAGGTGGTCTTACACCAGTAACAGTCATAAGCTTTCCGTGTGACTTATGAAATTTGACTAATTCATTTATGTCAATATCTGAAACGCCATCGCCATACGTAAGTGCAAAAAAATCATCCATTTCAAAATATTGCCTCGCTTTGTATAAACGTGCCCCAGTATTTGAGTTCAAGCCAGTTTCTGCGAAAGTAATATCCCAATTTTCTATTGAGTGATTTTTTTTATAAGTTATTTTTTTTGTTGAAGTGTTTAAAGAAAAATCATTGCTGAGGTTTTGATAGTTTAAAAAATAGTCTTTGATTATACTTCCCTTGTAACCCAAACAAACTACAAACTTATTAAAACTATAATTGCTGTAAATCTTCATTATATGCCATAATATTGGGTAACTTCCAATAGAAATCATAGGTTTTGGCACGTCCTCTGGAACATCTCTAATCCTAGTACCAAACCCACCAGCCAGTATCACAACTTTCAAAACTTAATCCTAAACTAATCCCCAAAACTTAGCTCTACTATATCCAGTTTCCTCGAAATATCTATCTAAAAGAATTTTGGCCAGTTCAATATTTATGAGTCCACTGGCGACAATTGGTACTTTTCCTAGCAAATCTAAGTCCAAAATTTTTAAATCAGAAGCAGTTCTTACCTTTATGTAGTTGACACCAAGAACTGCAAGAGCGCCAATTCTATGTTTCCCAGAAGTTACGCAAAACCTGTAATCATCATTTCTTTTAATAAAGAAGCCAGAAATATAGCCATCAAAAAACTTTTCTGGCATGTATCCATGTTTCTTTATTAATTCATATGACCGTATACATCGTCTATATTGCTCTTCGCCATATAACTTATCTACTGGGCCAAACAACTGTGTTTGTTCTGGTATCAAATAATTATTTATTTGTTTTAGATTTCCACCCAAATTCCAAAAATCTCGTACTGCAATATTTGGAAGGTTATCTAAAACCGAAAATCCATTAATTTTTTTAATATTACGATATTCATCAAAGAAAACTTCAGATAAGTTCTTTGGCTTAAATTTCTCATAATATTTTCTTAATATGGAATTATCGTAAGAATTTTTTTTCTTGGCAACGTATTCCGTTATCGTAGCTTTATAAGGATGCCAACCTGCTACGTGATAAGAGAAATAGAATTGTGACACGCATTTCTCTATAGGAATATTGAAAACTCCTTTTTCGCTTTCAAGAAAACAAACCCTGTCGTACTTTTGAAGATGATAGCCAAAAATATTTCTTTCTGTGTTTCTTATTGATAAATTATACCTTTTTAAAAGACTGTTCATTTCTCTTAACAAAGGATAAAACATTACTTTTCCTTGAATGTTTCTAAGTATTCATCATAAACAGCATATCGGTATGCTCTTACCAAACATTCATCCAAAATATCAACCTCTAATTCACTAAATTTTAATAGGAAAAACTTGGTTTTTTCACAATTCGCCCTAGGTAAAATAATATTTTTTATAGCCTTTTTAACCTCCGCTGCAGGCTGTTCTAAAATCTTCTTATCCACTCCGTTTTTTTCTAGTTTTACAAAAATCATACCTAATTTTTTCAGAATATTTTTAGAGGGAATAGTAAAATTTTCGTACGGCAAAATAATGATAGATAACAATAAATAAATTACATCAAATCCCCAAAAAATTTTTCTGTTTCCATATTGTTCCCAATCAATTACATAAGGGATGTCTCCCCAAATTATATTGGATAACGTTAAATCACCATGATATGAGTGTTGCTGATTTCTAGGCCAACAAGACAGATAATAATTTATAAAATAATCTACCCTTTTAATAGTATTTTCTGGTTTCTGAGTATAGCTAATTTTTTCCCCGTAAAATTTACTAATTTCAAGTCTTGCATATTCATTATCTTTTTCAACCAGTCTTGGGAGTTTCTCAGTTCTTAAAATATTAGTAAGATACCAATCCCATCCATTCTTTTCATTTCTTAACCCTGAAACTGCTCGAACACTAGAGGCTACTTTGTAAAAGACATTTTTTCTTTTATCATAAAAAACACTTATCCCATTACCATGAGGATTATTAGCAACCAATCTTATCATTTGCAATTCTGTAACACGATATATCCAGGAAAAATAAACTTTACCTTTAAAAATCTGACAAAAATAATCTCAAACAAAACACTTATGATTTTTAAAAAATTTCTTTTTCCTTGAATTCTAGCCGACCTACCCATCACGTAAGGAAAATCACCAGAAATAGGTTCAATCAAAGTGGGTTGTCTAACATCATGGAAAAAAGTTAATAGAATATTTTTTTTCTTAGGGATAACGCTACGCAACTCAAATAAACTTAGACCTTCTTTATATTTATATCTCTTAAACTCAAAGAAATCACAAATGTGATGGAAACTTAATTTGTTCTGTGAAATTAATAAAAAGCAATCGACTTTATGAAGAAATTTTGAAAGAGATTTTTTTAAAACCGGAGAAAGATCTTGATTTATGCATATCACAACCAGGTCATACTTTCTATGATCTTGTTTATGTAAATTCACAATATTTTCGTGAAAGTAATATTTACCCCGTTTCATTAACGGTTCACTATAAAGAGGCTTGCTTGTGTGCACCTCTAGTATTGTTTCATGTCCACTAAATTTATATAAATCTAAAAATAATTCGCTAGGCATTATATGTTAATTATCTAATTCATTGGTACAACGCTATTATACTATAGTAGCAGTCAAAATGCCTTAAAATCTTTTCTAAATTATAGGCTGACCATTATATGGAGCTTAAGATTTCCTGAAAAACTTGCAGATATTAGTGAATGTATGAATTATATGGGACATTAGGAACTCCTGAAAGGTTGCCATAAAATTTTCTTTAAGTATATTGAAATTCGTGTAAAAATAATCTGGAAACAATACTACGAGTGTATTGTGAATAATGACATTGCAACAAACAACTTTTACTATTAAGAAAGCAATTAAATTTTTTTTTCTATCGCTTGCAATTCTATTATTGGGCTTAAATATTTATGGTCTAATCCAACCAATCCCAACATATAAAGCAATAAAAAACATCTCCTTACACAAACAAAATTTAATAAGGGGGCCGAAATCCAGAACAATCCAGTTGCTTAGATCGGTCTCTCTTGAGTCCATAGAAAAGATTGGGGTATACAAATTGAACGAGGCATTTGCTAGATCGATAATTCATTATTGGCCAGAAAAAAGAAACTATTTTTATATTTACGAAAATTGGTTGATTTATTTTCTACAGAAGATCGAATCACGCTTTAGAATAGAAAAGACCTATTTCACCAATATCGAACGTTTTGACTGGGAAAGAGTTATCCAAAGTGGATATGGCTATTGTTCGCAAGTTACTCTAGCTCTATATGATTTTTTAAAAGAAAAGGGACAAAAAAGTGACATTATTGCGGTAAATGGACATGTTTTATTAGGAACAAGTTTTTTTGAAGATTACTACTTGATGGATGCTGACTTTAATGTGGTAATAAAAGCTTCTGTTGAGGAAATATACAATAATCCAAAAATTGTTGAAGAAGCTTATAGGAATGCCGGCCAAGACATTGGCAAAGCCAAAACTATAAGTGATATGTTTGCTTCGCAGGAAGATAACTGGATCGGAAGCCGAGACGACTATTACCCAATGTTATCAAATTTTTATCTAATAGCTAATTTTTTAAAATGGGCTCTCCCAATGCTTCTATTATCTTTTATGTTTCTTCGAAACAGCTTATTAAAAAAGAGGACCTCTTATGTTTAGGGAACAATTTTTTCCTTTTTTTTTAGTTTTTTTTACTTGCTTTGCTGTTGCTTTTTTCTGGATTAGTAAAAAAGACTACTCTAACTTTAACGCAGACCATTATGTGGCTTATTCGTATAATATTTCGGTAAATAAAGTTTTTTCAGGAGACTTCTTAGAAGATAAAAATCCTGATTATAGAAGGGCTCCCGCATATCCCTTTTTCTTATCTGCAGTATTTATTATAGCAGATCAGAAAGAGACCCTTAAAGATTGTTTTGAGGAAGGAAGTAAAGCGGGGTGTAACGATCTATATTTTATAATGCAAGTAAGTCAGTCTTTTCTATTAATTTTATTTGGCTTTTTTACCTATCTATGTTGCTATTCTTTAACCAATAGAATGACTGCAAATCTATTTGTAACAATAGTCAGTGTTTTAATTGTTTCTAAAGAAGTAGTATTCAATTGTCATAGCGAAGCTATTGCTATTCCATTTGCTTCGTTATCTACATATTGTCTGATAAGGTGGATACACAACAAATCAGGAATTTTGTTTGCTGTTCTATCTGGATTAACAATATCCGTTTTAATCTTAGCCCGTCCTATTTATCTTTATTACCCATTATTTTTCATTGGATTAGCACTTTTTTTAATGTTAAGTCATAGAAGAATTATATTTTTTAGTAGTAATCAGCTTGTGTTTTTCCTTTTAATGATATGCATTTCGCTGACACCATGGTTGTTTAGAAATTACTTGAACTTTGGATCTCTAGAAATCGCAAATAGTGGTTCTGTAAAAGTTCTTTCTATCAGAGAAGAGTATAATAAGATGTCCAACCAAGAATTTTTATCTGGTTTCATTTATTGGCTACCAATTCCTCTCGCTGATAAGTATATTCGGCAAAAACTTACTGGGCAAAGTTTCAAGAGATATGACGTAGGATCAGAGGAAGGTTTTAGGCAAGTTGGAGAAAGAAATAGTATTATGATGGTTGCTAAGAATGGACTAGAAACAACCGAAAAACTTCTTTTGACAAATATTCTCAAAGAGCCATTACATAATTTTAAAATGTCACTTCTCTTTCTATGGCGTGGAATTCACTACGTAGCACTGTTTTTTCCCTTTTTCATTTATGTAATAATAAAGTCTATTTCTGAAAGAGAAAGCCGCCATTTTCTATTGATTTTGAGTTTGGCATTATTTAGCATATTGATTCATTCATTAATTACACATTTCAACGTTAGATATGGATATCCTTTGTTAGCTAGCTTTGCACCTTGCGTAAGCTTGTCTTTAAAACTTTGGGGCAAAAAATATGAATGAACTAATGATTGTAGTACCAGCTTTTAATGAAGAAAAAAGTGTCGGCAGAGTGTTGACAGATTTAACTAGGGTTCTCAGTAACTGTCAATTTAAGAACAAATATAGAATTATTTTAGTTAATGATGGTTCAACAGATGATACGACTGGTATCGCAAGAAAATTTAAAAACACTTATATATTTTCACATAAAATTAATAAGGGCCTAGGAGCCGCTGTAAAAGCTGGCCTAAATATATGCAAAAAACTAAATGCAAAATACGTTGTGAAAATTGATGCAGATGGGCAACATAATGCCTCAGATATCCTTAATCTTATAAATCCCTTATTAGAAAATAAAGCAGACGTCGTTTATGGAAAACGAATTTTGAATTTTAGAACTAGTTTAGTAAGAAAGTTTGGAAATATTTTTTTCTCATATTTAATGAGAGTTCTAACTTCTTGGAATATTCGGGACAGTCAGCCTGGCATTTTTGCCATTAATAATGAATCCCTAAAGGCAATAAAGATTTTTGGACACTATAACTACACGCAGCAAGTATTATTGAGCTGTCAATTAAATGGGATGAGGTTTATGCACGTTGATGTATCTTTCTCAAAAAGAAAAACAGGTGGTTCTTTTGTGAGTTTACGTTATGTCTATAAAGCATTAGCACAGATACTTGTCTTGTTAATTTGTTTTCAACCCTTAAAAGTTTTTGGAAGACTAGGCATTTTCCTCCTGATTTTTGGGGCTCTTATATTTATCTTTCAAAGCTTAAGCTGGGTATTAGGCTTTTCTGATAGAGTTATCAGCAATGTTAATCTGATTTTGGGTATTTCCATCGTAGGGGGTCAATCCTTATTAGCTGGATTACTAGGACAATTAATCGTGAACCTGAATGAAGAGAAACGAATAGATAAAGAGCTAGAAAGTAGCGAAATTAAATTTGACAATTGAACGCCAACAAGAAAAAATATTGGGGTCAATTTCTACTTTAATTCGTTTGCAATTGACAAAAAGAAGGGCTCGAGTCTTTTTGCTCCAGTGAGAGTTAGATGATCGTCATCAAAATAATATGGCTTAAAATCTTTCGAAATAAATTCACAATATTCTTTTTTACAAAAAATATTTCCGGGATAAAAAAAACCATCTATATATTCCTTGTGTTGGTCTGCAAAATTTAAAAACTCTTTAATACTACTAAGATAATCCTGTCTAGATATAAGATTAAAATCTATTTCCTGACCCGTATCTATTTGTTGATACAGGTATTTCACAATATTTTTTTTGTAAGTAGGTACGGGTGCAACTACGTATATAGAAATTTGTGAGTTAACAGCAAATTTCAGCAATAAAGCTACTTTTTTTCTAAACTCAAAATCATTGTAGTGATTATAGTAATAATGAATTATTAGAGCCTTTGGCTTCAATGATTTTATATCTTTCCTAAGAGCCTCAAATTGGTAAGGGCTATTAAAAACTAATGGAGGATTTACGCTAAAAAAAGTTCCAAAATTCATATTGCTATTAATTGTTGAGAGGATATCTTTTATTGAGTCAGCATGGCTGTCACCTACCAACAAAATATTATCAGAGAAGCTTTCTGAAGCAACTGGACACAATGCTGAAAAAGGGCTAATAATCCTATTAAAAGTAGGACATCTATATTCTTTGGACCGATCTCCAAAAGCTAACAATATATTTTTCTTGGGTTGCTTTTCCTTTGACCAGTGAACGACGTTCAAGCTTATAGCTACCAAAATTGCAACTGCTAGCATCGAAGATAACTTGTACCAACTGATGTTAGTTTTATATTTCGGTCTTTCTATAAACCTCCATAAAAAGTAAGCTAAAGAAAAAGTCAAAACGCAGATAATAATTAAATCTTGATTTGAATTAAAACCAGTTGTTGTACCCGATAGTGGTTTATAGTTCAGAATGATTATTAACGGAAAATGTACGAGATAGATGGAATAAGAGATATTGCCAAGAAAAATCAGCAAATTTCCAATGATATTTTCTTCAATTCTGCGACCAATGCCAAAATAAATAATTAATCCAAAGCTTATGGTAATAAGTATGCAAGGGAGTCCTGGATGTCCAATTAAATAATCCGTTTTATCTGGTTGTACTGGCAATAAAAAAAGAGTACCGAGCATTAAAAACACTGCAAAAATTCTCAACAAATAAATATATTTTTCTTTAAACTTCAGATTACTGGCGGATGGCAACCAAGCTATCCCTGCACCAATTAAAAATTCCCAAAATCTGGCTGGGAACATATAAAAAGATGTCTTTGGCGAAATACCTAATAAGAAAATAGATAAAAGAAATGATGCTCCAAAGAGACAAATAAAGATAACTCTACTTTTCTGCAAAAGAGGAAAAAGAAGTGGCACAACGAGATAAAATTGAATTTCTATCGAGAGTGACCAGAAATGAAGAAGTGGGTTGAATTGAATTTGGTTAAAATAAGATCCCATTTTCCAAAAATGGAAATTTGAAAGATAGAATATGCTGAAAACGCTTTGTTCAACTAACTGACTGAAATCGGAAGAAACAGTTAGTTGAAAATATATTAAAAGCACTGAAATTATGATAATGATATATGGTGGGAAAAGTCTTGAAAACCTAGCTTTGTAAAAATCAAATATACTTTGTTTTTGATATAGCTTTCCCATCAAAAAGCCACTTATCACGAAAAAGATATCCACACCAAAATAACCGTTTTCAAACCCAGGCAAATTTAAATGGTAGAAAAATACCAAAATAACAGCCAAGCCCCTGAAAATCTGAATGTCATTTCTATATTGCATATTGACAAATACTTTTTTTGCGATGTTTCCTGTTGATCTTTATGTTAAAAAATTTTAAAAATAAAGAGTGTTTTTTTTAAAAATAAAGAGCAGCTATTTAAATCATCTAAATGACTAATCATGGGAAAAATTCTTGTTGATAAGCTCAGGTTGTTTATTACAAATAGAAGAAATTTAAGATCAGGGCGATGAGAGATTTAAACATTGCAATATTGGGAGCTGGTGCGGCAGGTTACGGTACTTATATGGCCTTTAAAGATCTTAAAGGTGTCAATTGTAGCGTTTATAATTTCCCAGAAGAGGCATCAATTTCAAATGAGCCCAAGGTCAGTCTTGCCAAAAGATACAGTATTTTAAAAAAAAAATATGGCTATAAATTATTTTCGATAAAAACAAACAGATTTTTAAGAACTCCAAAAAGAATAGAGAATAATCTTGGTGAAACTATATGGGATTCAATGACATCATTTGGTTTGATCTCTTTTTGGGGTGGGGTGTCACAAAAATTAAATAGACAGGAATTTATTACTAATATTGGGCGAGAACCTGATGAAGTTATTTATGACCCCGTGGATGAATTAATTTATGATGAAGGTGATTGTCGACAACATAAAGATAAAAATACTTCTCAAGTAAATATGATAAAAATGCATTCTCTTTGCGAAAAATTTTTTGAACATTTAATTAAAGTTCCAGGGAAAAATTTTTCTTTGGAACCCCCAAAACTTTTTCTTAAAAGAGCCAACAATTTTGATGTAAATTGTGGCAATTTACTAGGATGCGCTCATGTTGATACTTTTTTTTCCAGCAAAGATTTTTTCCTTAAAGAAATCAAAAAAAAGAGTTCTAACCTTGAGATTATAAGTGAAAAAATATTAGACCTAGATATAGAAAAAAGAGAGGTTGCAACAAATGAAAGCAAAAAAGTATTTGATTTCGTTTTCGTCTGTCTAGGTCCTTATCAGACCCAAAAACTATTAAACAAAGCATTAAAAACGAATTATCCAATTATTGTTAAGGAACCAACACTTTTTACGTTTCCTATTTTTTATACGGGAAAGATAAATAGAAGCGACAGCTTTTTTGGACTTACAAACTTTATTTTTAATTTATCTACTAAAGGAGAAACCGAGATATCAATACAAGTTTATCCACCAAATAAACATATTTTTCTTTCAACTATCCCGTCAATTTTTTGGGGAAAACTCAGTTTTTTAAAATCAATGTTCTTTTCAAGATTTCTATATCTTCGTGTTTATTGTGGAATGCAAAATCAAGTAACAAAAGTATTTTATGATAAAGCCGTAAAACAAGAGAAAAATAATCAAAACATAAATCATACAAAAAATAGGGTATACAAGTTATTTAAAAGAATATGTAAAGGCACTGCTTTTATCCCGTTATCGTTATTTTTTAACGCAAAGACCTCATCTCATTATGCAGGATGCAACCCGTCATTTTTATTGCATGTTGACTACCTGGAAAGGAATAAAATCTTCATAACTGACAGCAGCAACTGGAAATCATCTCCCGCAAAGAGTCCCACGATAACCATAATTGCAAATGCAACGCACAGAGCAAAAAAAATTATTCAACATGATATTTCCTAGACAGAAATTATACAATGTCGAACTTTTTAAAGTATTTTTTTTAACGCTAATTAAATTCAATAAAGGTTTTGCTAAAAGCATTTATATTATCAGAGATTTATTGAACTTAACGAAAAATGAGCATCTAGCACTCACACCATATGCGCGTGTCGGAATCCATTTAGTATTGAGTTATGTAATATCAAATTACAAAAAAAAAGATGTGCTACTCTCTCCTTTTACCATAAGAGACATGGAAAATATGATAATAAGTGCAGGTGGAAACCCGATTTACATAGATCATTCTAACGATAGTACGGATTTAGATTATGAACTTATCAAAAACTACCTAAAGGACAATCACGAAACAGTTGGTGCTCTAATATTAACCCACTTTGTTGTAATTAATCCTGAAATTGAGAAGATAATAAGATTATGTAGAAAATATAAAATATTTTTAGTCCAAGATTGTGCAATAATCTTTGGTGCAACTTTTAAGAAAATACCGATATATAAATATGGAGATGCTAGTGTATTAAGCTTCAATATGTTTAAGTTTGTTTCATCAATACATGGAGGAGCAGTAATAACTAAAGATAAAAATTTAATTAGTTACATTGAGGCTACTCAAAAAAACTGGCAAACTTTTTCCGCAAAAGATTTAACGAGGTACTTTTTTAAAGGAAGTCTTTTCAGATTTATAACTAATAAATTTATATTTAATTTAATATCGTTTAATCTTATTGCTTATGCTGAAAAATACAGCATACGTTTTCTAAAGAATTTTTTAGTTAATAATCCAACAGTTTCTGTAAAAAAAACTTTGCCTTATAATTATAAAAGACAGTTGAATGAATTTCAAGTAAGATCAATCGCTAGTCAGATACCACTGTTAGAAGAAAATACACAAAAAAGAAAAAGAAATTTTCTGTTTCTTGAAAAATACATTACAAATCCAGCAGTTAAAAAATTAGTTACTGTAAACAATTTATGTGATGGAGGCTTTATAAACTTTCCTGTGCTAGTTGAGGATAGAGCATCGTTTTCAAAGCATCTATATAATAATAGAATAGATCACTCATGTTTTTTTTACCCAAACATCACAAAAAATTCGAAGAAAGATATTTGCAAAAATGTTACCTCAGTTTCAGATAGGATTGTTTTTTTTCCTATCCACCCACAAATTCAGAGAGCTCAGCTGCAAATAATTGTGAGACATGTCAACTCCTATCAAGTTTAAAAAGCCTTGTTAAAGTTTGATAATAAAAATATTTGATAACGTGTGACAATGCCAGGACACTAAGAAAGATTATGTTATGATCTAACCCGCGTAACAAAAAAAATTTTATAATATTAAACTCTCCAACTCTGAAAAAGACAGAGCTTATAAAAAAACAGAGGAAGAAAAAGTGTCTTTCTTTGATTTTATAAAAATAGCAATAATGTATGAAAGAATTTATATATGCAATTATAAGAACCAATTTTGTAGAAAATATTTTGTCATTAGTTGCAAAAATAAATGCGTTAAATAGAAAAAGTGTTATAAAAAACAATAATACTGACTGCACTGAGTAGTTCATAAAACTTCTCTTACCAATATATATCTTTATTTTTTTACTATTAAGCATCGACATTTTCTAACTGAATTATAATTTAGCAAAATATACTTTTCTTAGTGGTTGAATACAATGCTGGCTCAAATTTATTTTTAAATAGCTACTTTTAAAATGTTGAAAGTCTGCGCTTCAAAAGTTATGGGAAACAAGCACTTTTAATATAATGACTTTTCAGAGCGGCGAGAAATAATCTTCAAAGCCTCAAATCAGTATAATTCTTTTTGAAAACATACTTTAAATCGTAGATTATATTTTTCTTTTTACCGAATGACTTGATTTTTATAATTCCAAAATTTTTAAATTGATCATGAGCCACGCAAATAAGAATGGCATCATATGTTCCAGTCTTAATATTTTTAATAAGATTTAAATTCGGTATATCAAATACCTCATCTGCGTTGACAATAGGGTCAAAGACATCTACCTTGCATCCCATAAGTATTAATTGATCATTTATATCAAAAACTTTTGAATTCCGTGTGTCTGGACAATTTTCCTTGAAGGCTAAGCCTAAAATTAAAATTTGAGCCTTAAAGATATCTATACCGCTAGAATCCATCTTCTTTTTCAATTGCTTAACTACGTGGAAAGCCATATTTTCATTTACGGTTCTTCCCGCCAAAATCATTTTTGGTTTATGACCAATTTTTTCAGCTTTGTAAGTTAAATAATATGGATCAACCCCAATACAATGGCCTCCTACTAACCCAGGTCGAAATCTTAGAAAATTCCACTTGGTTTCTGCGGCCTCTAAAACTTCTTCAGTATCCAGACCGATCTTTTCGAAAATAATACTTAATTCGTTTATTAAGGCTATATTGATATCTCGTTGGGTATTTTCAATAATCTTTGCGGCTTCAGCCACTTTTATTGCACTCACGAGGTGAGTGCCTGCTACAATTATTTCTTTATATATTTGGTCTACCAAAAGGGCAGCCTCTGAATTTGAACCAGAAGTTACTTTAACAATTTCTGACAAATCACGCTTTTTATCACCTGGGTTTATCCTTTCAGGACTATAACCACAGTAGAAACCATCGTTATACTTTAAGCCAGATGTTTTTTCAAGAAGCGGAACGCATATCTCCTCAGTAAGGCCAGGATAGACGGTGGACTCAAATATTACGATATTATCTTTACCAAGAAATTCTCCAACCTGCCTAGTGGCATTTTCTAACGAGCTAGTATCCGGTTTTCTGGAAGTATTGATCGGCGTTGGAACAGTAATAATATAGCAGTTGCAATCCTTCAAATCATTTGGGTTAGATGTAAAATTCAAATTATCTGCTGCTAGAATTTCTTTTTTTTGTACTTCCTTAGTGGAGTCATAACCCTTCTGTAACTCTCTCACTCTCTCTAGACTAATGTCGTAACACACTACAGGTCTTATTTTCGCAAATTTCATGGCGAGGGGTAACCCAACATAACCGAGACCAATTATTGCCAACTTTATATTTTTCAATAAAAGCAATATTTCACCAAAAAAAAATATTATTAATGTTTTCTTGAGTAATCATCTTCTAATCTAATTATATCATCTTCTTCTAAATAATCACCAACTTGGACTTCTATAATAATTAAGGACTTACTAGTTTTATTTTCTAAGCGATGAACAGCACCTAACGGGACATAAATAGATTCGTTTATTTTTACCGTTTTTACTTTATTATTCAAAGTGACTTGTGCCTCGCCTACTACTACGACCCAGTGCTCCGACCTATATTTATGACTTTGTAAACTAAGGCGCGAACCAGGATTAACCAATATGCTTTTGACTTGAAACATATCCCTTTTTACTAAAGTTTCAAAAAATCCCCAAGGCCTATAAACACGTTTAAAATTCTCAGCTTGCCTTTTTTTTCCAGTCAATAGTTTCTCAACCAAACTTTTTATTTCATTTTTTTTATGTCTGTTCCCCACCAGAACAGCATCGGATGTTGAGACAACAATTGTGTCTTCTAAACCAAAAGCTACGAGCTCTATTTCACTATCATCTGATATGAGAAGTGACCCCTTATTTCCTTGCTGAGTAACTGCTCCTTTGACATAATTTCCATGATTATCCTTTTTACTTTCTTGCCAAACAGAATTCCAACTGCCAAAGTCATTCCAATCACTATCAAATTTAACAAGAAGTATTTTTTTTATTTTTTCTAATAATGCATAATCAATAGAAACAGATAAACACTTATTCCAGTATTTTTTTTCTAGTCTAAAAAATCCGAGGTCTGTAGCGCCAAGCCTGACAGACTTTTCAACGTTACCCACCATTTTGGGATCCTGATTAATAAAATGCTTTTTGAGAATTCCCGGATATGCTAACAATATACCTGAGTTCCAAACATGGTTGCCCGACTGTAACATTTTTATTATTGCTTTTTCAGAGGGCTTTTCTATGAATGTTTCTACCTCAAAAATATTGTTATGTGCTTCCCTCTCTTTATATTTTACATATCCATAACCGGGCTCAACTCTGGAAGGTTTGACCCCAAATAAAAATACTGCATCATCAACTTTAGATTCTACCACGGTTTCAATACAGCTTGCCAATTCGTTTGCATCTTCCATTTTGTGATCAGTCGGAAGAAATATAAGTAATGACTGGTTATCAAACTCGTTCAAAAAAAATGTTGCTGCAAGAACACTCGGTGCTGTATTTTTGGCCTCTGGCTCAAGCACTATAAGTTCAGGCTTGACATTTATCTCTTCCAACTGTTCCTTGACCGTAAATCTGTAATCATCAGATGTAAATACGACTAACCTTTCTATAGAAACTTGATCTACTTTACGTATCCTCAAAACCGTTTCCTGAAAAAAGGAAAATCTTTTTCCGAAAAGCTTTAAAAATTGTTTGGGATGGCTTTTTCTAGACAGAGGCCAAAGCCTGTTACCACTTCCACCTGCTAGTAATATTGGAATGATCTTTTTTCTGATCTTCATTTATTGTCTACCAATTCCAGTGTATTTTTTAAATCCTCCTTTAACTGCCTCCTTACGGGAATAAATATTTCTTAAATCAACCAGTATTGGATTTCTCATGTTAAAACTCAGTCTTTCAAGATCCAAGGCTCTAAACTCATTCCATTCAGTTAAGATAACTATAAGATCTGCTCCTTTAGCAGCCTCATAACAATCATCAAACCAAGAAACATTTTTAAGTAGTGCTTTCCCTTCTATAGTACCTTTAGGATCAACAACTCTCACTTTCGCCCTTTTTTCGAGCAGTTTGGGAATTATTGTCAGACTAGGAGCCTCTCTCATATCATCAGTATTAGGCTTAAATGTAACACCAAAAACACAGATTATTTTCTCTGATACCTTCCCAGAGCAAGCCTTGAATATTTTTTCTACCATGCGTTCCTTAACAGAGTTATTTACCTCTATAACTTTTTCAATGATTGTTTGCCGCGCATTAAAGTCTTTGCCCATTTTCGTAAAAGCTAATGTATCTTTCGGGAAACATGATCCACCATAACCAGGACCGGCGTGAAGAAATTTTGTGCCTATTCTTCCATCCATACCCATTCCTCTTGCAACTTGTTTAATATCTGCTCCTACTTTCTCACATAAATGAGCAACTTCATTGATAAAGGTAACTTTTGCTGCTAAAAATGCATTGGATGCATACTTTATGGCCTCCGCGCTCTCCGGGTCTGTATAAATAATTGGAAATTCTCTTAAATACAGTGGTTTATACACCTCTGCCATAACCTTTTTTGCTTTTTTGCCCTTGAGACCTACTATAACTCTATCTGGCTTCATGAAATCTTCAATAGCCGAACCCTCACGAAGGAACTCTGGATTAGATATTACCCTAGGTAAATACTTATTTTCATTTTTTAAAATTTTGGATATCGCCTTATTTGTTCCTATCGGTACCGTTGATTTAATCACAACAAACTGCTCTTCGTTAACACGATGTTTTATACTTTCTATCAAGGAGTATAAGCTTGTCAAATCTGCGTCCCCACCACCTCTTCTACTAGGAGTGCCTACCGTTATAAAAATAACATTAAAGTCTGCTAAAAAATCACCAAAACTCGTCTCAAAAGACAGTCTTCCAGCAGAAACGTTTAAATCAACAAGCTGTTTTAAACCTGGTTCGTAAATTGGGATACTGCCTCTACGAAGTCTTTCGATTTTTGTTGTATCGTTATCTATACAGACTACCTTATGCCCAAATGCTGAAAAGCATGCTCCTGACACCAGACCAACATAGCCTACTCCAAAAACTCCAATTTTCATTCAATTCTCGATTACATCATAATTTATAGTAACTTCTATACCATTTAACAAAGTTATCAATTCCAATTTCAAGTTTGGTCCATTTTTGGATTCCTACAAGCTCACTTAACAATGAATTATCTGCAAACGTTTTTGGCACGTCACCAGGTTGCATTCCTAAAAATCTTTTCTTGGCTTTAAGACCCAAGGATTTTTCTAAGGCATCTATAAAATCCATGAGATTTCTGGGATTTGCTGACCCAATGTTCACTACGCGCCAAGGTGCTATCATTGATAAGCTGTCATGCTCTTTTTTATTCATTTTGAAATTATTAAGAGGTATCACATCTGAAAGTTTGATTATTGAATCAACTAAATCATCCACGTAAGTGAAATCCCGGTCCATTTCACCTTTGTTAAATATTTCTATCGGAGAATTGTTTAAAATCGCTGAAGTAAATTTAAAGAGAGCCATGTCTGGCCTACCCCAAGGGCCATAAACCGTAAAAAACCTAAAACAAGTTGTAGGTATTTTGAATAAATGTGAATACGAGTGAGACATTATTTCATTTGATTTTTTCGTTGCTGCATAAAATGACAGTGGTGTATCTGTGGGATCTATTTCTCTGTAAGGCATTTCGACATTTCCACCATATACTGATGAAGTTGAAGCTAATAATAAATGTTCACAGCCAAACTGACGAGAAGCCTCTAAGATATTAAATGTTCCAATTAAATTCGATTGCAGATAGCTCTCCGGATCCGAAATGGAATACCTTACGCCTGCTTGGGCAGCCAAATGAATTATTATATGAGGCCTGAAATCATTAAAAATATTTTTTAATTTTTCTTTATCTTCAAGCCTTGTTTTTGAGAAACTATAATTTTTTTTTTCTAGAAGTATGTCATTTCTGCTCTTTTTAAGCTTAACATCATAGTAGGATGTAATTGAGTCAATTCCGTGAACTATATTATTCTCTTGAAGCAACTGCTTTGAAAGATGAAATCCAATAAACCCTGCAGATCCTGTAACTAATATTTTCTTCATTTAAACTAAATATTAAAATGTGACCCCTCTCTGTTCTATTACTTATTTGAAATATTGTCTATTGATACTACCAATTTTTTTAATATTTAAAGAACGCTATAAACATATCATTAAATTGTCGTTAAAATTTGTCTTATTTCATTAGTTTTGGTGTTGATAAGTTTAGTATCTCCTTTGCTTTCAACATTCAATCGGAGCATAGACTCAGTGTTTGATGTTCTCAAATTGAATCTCCAATCATCGAAAGTTATAGATAATCCATCTAAATATTCAATTTTTTTTGCTTTTCTTTCGTAAAAATTTAATACCTCATCAATCTTTTTCATAGGGTTGTCTAATACAAAATTTATTTCACCTGAGCTTGGATATTTTACCTTCATTTTATTTATCATTAATGAAAAAGTATTATTATTTTGGCTTAAAAGATTCAAAACCAAAATAAAAGGAATCATACCGCTGTCACAAAATGCGAAATCCTTAAAATAGTGATGGGCAGAGATCTCGCCTCCGTATATTGCATCATTTTTTCTCATTTCCTGTTTAATAAATGAATGACCAGTTTTAGATTTTACCCCAGTTCCACCATTTATCTTTAAAATATCCAACGTATTCCATACAACTCTTGTATCATGAACAATTTTTGATCCTGGGTAATTTTTTAAGAAGCTTTCTGCCAATAATCCTACGATATATTCACCAGATACAAATGAACCATTTTCATCAAAAAAAAAGCATCTGTCGAAATCACCGTCAAAAGCCACACCAAGATCTGCGCTTTCTTTAACGACTTTTTCACTGGTTTGCCATTGATTTGCGGTTATCATTGGATTAGGCACACCGTTTGGAAAGTCGCCTTTAGGTTCATGATGCATACGACAAAACCTTAAATTTTCATTTGATTTTAACAATTCTCTTTCTAGTAAATCGAATGTTGGTCCTGCAGCTCCATTTCCCGAATTAACGACAATTTTTAGTTTTCTTTTATTGTTTTTATCGATGAAAGTAGATAACTTAGAAATATAACTCGCTTTCGCTTTAGCCTTAACATTTATTACTTTTCCTCGAAAATCTGATTTTGAGAATTTGTTTCTTTCTGCCTTCTCTTTAATTAGATTGAATTCCCCTATGGGTTTCAAAGGTTGAGATCCTGACTTCACCATTTTTAATCCATTATAGTTCTTAGGATTATGCGAAGCGGTTACTTCTACACCACCACAAGCCTCGAATTGGTTAGTTGCCCAGTACATTTCCTCAGTTCCTGCTAAACCAATATCTAGAACATTTACACCTTGATCAACCAAACCGTTACAAAAGATTTCAGCAAATTTAGGAGAAGTCTCTCTTGAGTCTCTACCAATTACAACAGTCTTAGCATTCAAAACCTCTGCAAAGCCGCGGGCAATTCGATAACAAATTTCATCGTTAAATTCTATATTTAGCTCACCCCTTATATCATAAGCCTTAAAACACGTTAACTTTGTCATTATTAAAAGCTTACAATAACAATAATTTATTTTGATTTTGCGACATGATTTATAGCCTCCAAATAACCTTGAGTTGACCCACAGTCAAATCTTTCTGACCGATGCATAAGATACTCTACCTCTCCTCTACGCGCATGAACATTTATCGCGTTAGCTAGCTGAATTTCGCCCGTATGATCAGCCTCAATGTTTTCTAAAGTTTCGAAAATGGAACTTGAAAGAATATATCTTCCAATTGACGCTACATCAGAGGGAGCATTTTCAAAGTCTGGTTTTTCAACAAGTCCAACAACCGATGCACTTTTATCA
>CABZEG010000019.1 GCA_902524655.1 uncultured Alphaproteobacteria bacterium
CAAATAGTGGGATACGATAAGGATAAAGGGGTAAGAAATAGAGCGAAAAAGATTGGTTTATGTAAAATTGAAAGCAACATAGAGAAGGCAATAAGAGGGTCCAAGCTTATAATACTCTGTGTGCCCGTCGGCCAGATGAACGCTGTAACACGAATGTTAAAAAAGGCTATTGAACCGGGCACAATAATTACAGACGTTGGATCAGTTAAGCTGTCGGTTATTGACGAAATAGAGACCCACATAGAAAACGCTCTTGGTAAGTATGTTCCCTCTCACCCCATAGCTGGAACTGAGAGATCAGGGCCTGATGCAGGTTACGCGGGACTGTTTGAAGGCCGCTGGTGCATACTGACACCCACAAAAAAAACTAACAAGAAAGCCTTGAGTAGTGTAGAGACTTTTTGGAAGTTACTAGGTATGCAAACCAAGATAATGACACCTGAACATCATGATCTAGTTCTAGCTGTTACGTCTCACGCACCTCATCTAATTGCATACACAATGGTGGGGGTTGTTGATGACCTAGAAACTGTCACAAAGTCGGAAATAATCAATTATTCAGCAGCAGGTTTTAGAGATTTCACCAGAATTGCAGCGTCTGACCCAGTCATGTGGCGTGATATTTTTTTAAATAATCAAGATGCGCATTTGGAAGTATTAGGCCGATTTACGGAGGAACTATTCTCGCTACAGCGAGCTATACGAAAAAAAGATGGTGAATATTTATTAAAATACTTTCAAAGAACTAGAAGAATTAGGAAAGGTATAGTGGCTGCCGGTCAAGATACAGGTACTCCAAACTTTGGAAGAGACTAGAATTGTGTCGGAAACTGGTAAATTGGAATTGAGTTTATATAAAACAAGCCTTTATCTAAACTTAGCTTAATGGGAATTACTTGCTGTTCTGCAGCCCTTTTTTTATTATTTATGATTAACAGAAAATTTACGAAATCTATAATGCTTTGAATTGACTCATTACCAGTTTTTATTGATGAGATGTCCTTAGGGTTTAGTTTTAAAAGACAATTAATATAATCTTCGGTAGTCAATTTTAACAAGTTTATGGCTACCATATCATTACAACTAAGCTTAAAAAATCCGATATCCATATCTAGTTGTTCTAACATTATGGACTCCAGTTTTATTGGCTGATAATGCAATTCTTGACTTCTTGTAACATCATTTAAAATTGCACCTTTAAGGATTAACTTATTTAGGTTTTCAGAGTCCTTTTCCTGAACTTTATTCAAAAAATTAAGACCTAAATTATCAGCTTGGAAATAAAAATCTAATTTCATTTTGTCCGCATCTTTCAACGCAAAAATCACTTTCCTAGCTTTTAATATTTTTAAATTTTTATTGTTGGAAAGTTCCCAATCTTCTTGTTCAGTGATTAACCTAAATCTACCAGAAAAAGGTTTATCAAATATACTGGCCTTCAATCTATTTGATGAGCTATTGAAATATGGATAGCCCAAACTGATGATCATGGGTTTTTCTAAAAATAGAATAACATCGGAAAAATTATAAATTAATCTTATCACTTCTAATTTTAAGAACTCCAACCTCAAAGGAGTATTTTTTAATTTAGATTTAAAATTCGACACTTTTATTCCAAATTTAAAAGGAAACCCATTGGTCGTGATGTTCTCATCTCTTAAATCTAGAGCCCATTCGTTATTTAAATGGTTTTTTAGCGTTTCTTTTTGAATATTTGCAGCTAATGCCCATACAAAGTACAATGTTAATAAAACAACAATTAATATTAAGGCAAAGGTAAATATTTTTTTTTTCATAAAAATTTGGTATATGTGACTTTGGTTTTATTAATGGTAACGATTTTCCAAGCGGTTAAGAACACTTAATGTGATCTTAATAAATTTTAGGACAGATATTGGCAAAGAAAAAATACTCACTCAAATTAGTAAGGGCTGAAACTCAAGGGTTTAGCCAGCCTATCCAACAAGTTGTATTGATGCTGATTTCATTATTGCTAGTAATGGTTGGAAGTTATTTTATGTTTCCCTCAGTTGCGCCTATATTCTTGTCTTCTCCATATTTAAATGGGGTAATTTTAACAGTTTTCTTTTTTGGGATACTTTGTTGTTTTTGGCAAATATTTGTAATAATCGCAGCTGTAAATTGGGTAGAGAATTTTGCTCTTGATAGACCGGGTCATGAATTTTCGGACCCACCCAGATTGTTGATACCTCTGGCATCCTTATTAAAAGGGAAGAAATCGAAAACTATTTTAACTTCTAGTTCTTTAAATTCGATACTGGACTCGGTCGCAACCAGATTGAATGAGGCAAGAGATCTAACACGTTATGTGATCAACTTGCTCATTTTTTTAGGTCTCTTGGGGACTTTTTATGGTCTCGCGATTACTGTTCCTGAGGTTGTCAACACCATAAAAAGTTTAGTGCCGAAAGAGGGGCAAACAGGAATAGAGGTTTTTGATAATTTGATGGAAGGATTGGAGGGCCAACTTGGTGGTATGGGTACCGCATTTGCTTCATCACTTCTTGGTTTGGCTGGTAGTTTAGTGGTTGGTCTTTTAGAGCTGTTTGCAAACCATGGTCAAAATAGATTCTATATGCAGTTAGAGGAATGGCTATCATCTTTTACTAGCATAGGTATTTTTGGCGAGTCTGAAAATGTCGATGATTCAAGCAAAGATGGTAAAATAAGTCCTATTATATCTGCCGTCGGGGCGCAAATATCTGAGCTTGGGCAAATGTTTGAAAAATCGATCGACAATAGCTCTAAAACAAATCAGCAAATAAATAAATTATCTATAGCTATAGAAGAGCTTGCCGGTTCAAAGGTCATAGGCTCAAATACGGTAACTAGTACTAATGTATTTGATAAAACTTCCATTGAAAAATTGGTTTCTTCGCAACAAGATCTAAATACATTAATGAAAGGGCAGTTTGGGGAGAGAAGTACTAGAGATTTAGAGAATCTGACGCGACTTCGGAATATCGAAGTGCAATTGTCAAGATTAGTTGATGAACTGGCTAATGCACGTCTAGATGCTCTTTCAGAATTAAGATCAGATCTAGCTCAACTTAGTGAAGCGATAATTGATTTGGCAAGGAATAGCAACAACAAGGGTTAATTATGCTAACCAGGAGGAGTGGAGAGCGATTTACTACAAATATATGGCCTGGATTTGTGGATGCTATGACGGCCATATTGCTAATCTTAATGTTCATACTATCAATATTTATGATAGTTCAATCGGTTTTAAGGGATACAATCTCATCTCAAAAAATGGAGCTAGATGAGCAGCAAACGGAGCTTTCACAATTGGGGACTAACCTTGAGGATTTAAAAAACCAACTGGGGTTATTAAAAACTGAGAAGTCAAATTTGAAAAATTTATCAAGCAAGCAACTGGCCAAACTGAAAAGGCAAGAAGCTCAGTTACAAGAAAAAATTAATCTACTTGCAAAATTAAGAAATGATATGATAGTTGCGAAAACAAAAATAACAGACTTTAAATCTCAAGTTGCTTCGTTGATAGCTAAACGTCTAGAGCTTAATGAAAATATAAAACTCGAGAAAGAAAAAACATCTAAAGAGATTTCAAATAGGGAAGCTGCGGAGTTAGCACTAGCGGCTGCGCGAGATACGATTAGTCAAAAAATTTCCAAAGAACAAATTATGGCAGCATCTAACGAAGCTTTGGAGCAATTAGTAAAAAAATTGAAATTAGAGAATCAGTCGTTAGAAAGCTTAACTGAGGAAAAGGACTCAGAGCTTAGTGTGCTCAAAGAAAAGATGAATTTAATTAATAAGAATTTGACAGATTTAGAAAAACAGCAAGTTCTAGAACAGTATGCAATAAGTAATCTTCAAGCAAATCTTATGGAGAAGAAAGAAGAGATAGCTCTAATAACTCTTACTGTTGAGGAAGAGAGAAAAAAAGCTCTAGAAACCTTTAAATTATTAGCTGCTTCAAGAGAAGCTAAAAAGATCTTAAAGGAACGAGCTGATAAATTTGAGAAAAAACTTTTGGGCAATGACAACATCATTAAAGAGAAGGATTTAGCTCTGAGGGAAGCCAGACTAAGATTGAGCGTTGAGGAAGAAAAAGCTAAAGCCTCTGTGCAAGAGATAGCTAATCTAACATTGCAAACTAATTCGCTTAAAGAAAGGCTTAAGGAATTAACAGGAATATTAGATGCTACTATAGAAAAGGACTTTTCTAATAATGTAGAGATTAAATCATTAGGAGCAAAATTAAATGCTGCCTTAGCAAAAGTTGCATCTGAACAAAAAATAAGAGCTGAGCTTGAAGAAAAGGAGCGAAAGAGATTAGAAAATGAAACGAAGAACCTCAGAGAATATAGATCTGTCTTTTTTGGAAGATTAAAAAAAATCCTTGGAGACATTGATGGTATTGATGTAGTCGGTGATAGATTTGTTTTTTCTTCTGAAATTTTATTTGATAGAGGTTCCGCTGATATTGGATTAGAGGGCAAATTTCAGTTAGATACTATATCAAATGTACTCAAAGATATTTCGCGGAAGATTCCAGAGGATATAAATTGGGTCCTTAGAGTAGACGGTCATACGGATAAAACACCGGTAAGTCAGAGTAGCATCTTTAAGGATAATTGGGAACTAAGTCAAGCAAGGTCGCTATCTGTAGTTAAGTATATGATTAATAACCATCAAATAGACCCTAAAAGAATGTCTGCTGCAGGGTTTGGAGAGCATCAGCCAATTTCGATTTCTGACTCAAAAGATGGTCTTGCTAAAAACAGGCGGATAGAATTTAAATTAACAGAGCGATAATTATGAGAGAATGTTAGCTTTTATTTTTTTTGTTTGTTTTTCACCAATAGGTTTAAAATTCAAACTTATATTGTTTTTATTAACAGATAATTTAACTATACCGCCTTTTTTAAGGTCACCGAAAAGTAATGCTTCAGACATTGGCTTTTTAATATGCTCCTGAATCTTTCTGGATATAGGCCTTGCCCCCATTTTCTCATCATAGCCTTCGTCTGCTAACCATTTTAACACATCATCAGAAAACTCAATGGTAACATTTCTATCGATTAGCTGGCCTTCGAGTTGTAAAATAAATTTTTCTACAACTTGCGTTATTATATCAAAAGAAAGAGAGTTAAATGTAATCACTGAGTCCAATCTATTTCTAAACTCAGGAGTGAACATTTTTACAATTGCTGCGTCTGCTTCTCCCTCTCTCCTGGATCGATTAAAACCTATTGCTTCTTTCGCTTGCTCGCTTGCGCCCGCGTTTGATGTCATAACGAGAATAACATTTCTAAAGTCAACTGATTTCCCATTATGGTCTGTAAGTTTTCCATGATCCATCACCTGCAGCAATATATTAAAAACATCCGGATGAGCCTTCTCGATCTCATCCAATAATAGAACACAGTAGGGTTGCTGATCAACACCATCTGTCAATAGTCCGCCTTGATCAAAGCCAACGTAACCGGGAGGAGCACCTATAAGACGCGAAACAGAGTGCTTTTCCATGTACTCAGACATATCGAACCTTAGCATAGAGATACCTAAGACGTCAGCCAACTGCTTACATACTTCTGTTTTACCCACCCCTGTTGGTCCAGCGAATAGATAGCACCCTATTGGTTTTTCCGGTTCGCGTAAACCTGCCCTAGATAGTTTTATAGAGGAAGCGAGCATCTCAATCGCAGTATCTTGCCCAAATACAACTCTCTTTAGAGATTTTTCCAAGTCTTTCAATACTTCTGAGTCGTTTTTTGAAATGCGTTTGGAAGGTATTCGCGCGATTTTTGATATTATTTCTTCAATCTCCTTAACCCCTATTACTTTTTTCTTTTTACTGGATGGTAATAGGCTTTGTGCTGCGCCAGCCTCATCGATGACATCAATAGCTTTATCGGGAAGTTTTCTATCATGAATGTATTTGTTGGCCAGTTCAACGGCGGTTTTAAGACATTCATTAGAATATTTAATTTTATGGTGTTCTTCAAAATATTGTTTGAGCCCATTCAAGATCTTTACGCTGTCTTCTATGGTTGGTTCAACCACATCAATTTTTTGAAAGCGCCTGGCTAAAGCTCTGTCTTTTTCAAAATGGTTTCGGTACTCCTTATAAGTTGTCGATCCCATACATCTGAGTGTACCGCTTTGTAGTGATGGCTTTAGAAGGTTTGATGCATCCATAGCACCCCCGGAGGTGGCACCAGCTCCAATGACAGTATGTATTTCATCGATAAATAAGACTGCCCTTGGGTCCTTTTCTAACTCTTTCATAACCAACTTTAAACGCTCTTCAAAATCACCTCTATAGCGTGTACCAGCAAGGAGAGCTCCCATATCTAGGGAGTAGATAGTTGAACCTTTCAAAGCGTCAGGAGTTTGATCAGAAACTATTTTTCGTGCTAAACCCTCTGCTATAGCTGTCTTACCGACACCAGGGTCTCCTACAAGTATAGGGTTGTTTTTTCTTCTTCTACAAAGAATTTGGATACATCTCTCTACCTCTAGATTTCTTCCAATTAGTGGATCGATATTACCTTTTTTAGATTTTTCATTAAGATTTACACAGTATTTTTGAAGAGCAGTTTCCTTTTCTACGCTGTTACTTGTATTTTCAGGGTCGTCTTTTTTATTTCCATCCTTTGTCTCTTTTGTTTCTTCATAGTTAGGGTTTTTTGATACTCCATGCGCAATAAAATTGACGGCATCATATCTAGTCATTTCTTGTTCTTGAAGAAAAAATGCCGCATGACTTTCTCTTTCTGCAAATATTGCGACCAAAACATTTGCACCGGTCACTTCATTTCTTCCTGAACTTTGTACGTGAATTGCAGCTCTTTGGATAACTCGTTGAAATCCGGTCGTTGGAACGGCCTCACTGCCCTCCACCTCAGTAACTAGACTACCCAGCTCATTATTCAGAAAGCTCTCAATATTATTCCTAAGCAAGTCGGCGTTTACGTTACAAGCGTTTAAAACATTTGATGCGTCTTTTTCATCAAGTAATGCAAGTAACAAATGCTCCAATGTAGCAAGTTCATGATTCCTTTCATTTGCTAGCTTTAAAGCACTATGGATACTTTTCTCGAGAGAGCTTGAAAATGAGGGCATTAGTTTCCTTTCTATTTGAAGTCATAAACTATATATATACGCATTGAAACCAAAATCCTAAAAAATTATTAAAAGTTATCCTTTAAAGTTCTGATTTTTGCAAATCTTGAGACCGGGTCAGGTGTGGTTATATTCAAATTTTCCAGAATTGATGGTTCATTTTCTCTTAGAAAAGGATTGGTTTCTAGTTCCTCTCCTAATGTTGAGGGAATGGTGGGAATGCCTCTTGAAAGGCTATCCAATGCTTTAACATTCCTCGCTTTTAATTTTTCATTCTGTGGGTCTACCGTTAAAGCGAATTCTATGTTTGATTTTGTATACTCATGTCCCGAATAAATCATAATATCTTTGGGAAGTTGTTTAAGTTTTTTCATAGTTTTCGACATGTCTTCGGGTGTTCCTTCAAACAGTCTCCCGCAACCCATGACCATTAAAGAGTCACCACTAAACAAAGCTTTGTCCTCTAACAAGGCGTAAGCAATGTGACCTACTGTATGCCCATCAACGTCATAAATTTCAAATGTTTTTGATCCGATTCTTAGTGCTTTCCCTTCCTCTACTTCAATGTCTAGTGATGGGAGCCTGTGTTTATCTCTCTTTGCACCAACGACCATTGGTGAGTATTTATGTCTCAGATAGTTTACTCCATCTGTGTGATCATTATGATGATGGGTTATTAGTATAGCATCAAGGGTTAGGGCATTTTCGTCCAAATACCTTTCAATTGGAGCATGTTCGGGTGCATCAATCAAAATATTCTTGTTTGTTTTATCATCTTTTATAATATAAGCATAATTATCTGAAAGACATGGAATAATTTCAATTAGAGACATATTTAATAGATCCTTTTTTTATCTTCAGCATAGTATAGTAGCAACAATTCAACAGATTTAGCAATATTGGAATATTAATAATGAGATTGGATGTTATTGAATTGAAAAATTTTTATAATGGCACTGAACTGGGTCGAACTACGAAGGAATTGATAAACAGAGTTTTAGATACAAAAATAAACACCGATATTGGTTCATTAACAATTGGTTTTGGATTTGCATGTCCTTTTCTTGAAAAAAAAATCAAAGATAGAGAAAATAAAAATATTCTTTTGTTGATGCCCAGTGAGCAAGGAGTGCTACCATGGCCAGAAAGGTCTAAGAGTGTTACGGCTCTCGTTGATGAAGTATCTTGGCCTGTAAATACGTCCGCCGCAGACTTAATTTTGATATCGCATGGTTTAGAAGTAAGTGATAATCAAGATCTTTTGCTAAAGGAGGCGTTTCGTGTCTTAAAGGATAGTGGTAGGCTCGTTATCCTTGTACCAAATAGAACAGGCTTTTGGACAAGGTCTGATAGTACTCCATTTGGATATGGAAAGCCATATTCTAAATCACAACTTAAAGCGTTACTTAAAAAAAACCAATTCCAAATCGATAACATAACTCCCAGCCTGTACGGGTTTCCTGCAAAAAAGGGATATTGGCTTAAAGCATTATTGCTCTGGGAAAAAGTGGGCAAAAAGTTAAATAGTTTCTTTCTGGGAGGTCTTCTTGTTGTGGAGGCAAAAAAAGATATTTTTGCGGTTAATAATGTAAAGACGTCGAAGGTAGGGCAATATTTCAGCTCGAATGAAGTTCCAGCGGCTATAATGTCTAGATCTTTAGGTCAATAAATTTAAAAAAAAAGAACAACCAACAACTTGTCATATTCGATATGCTCTGCTATTTAATGATGTCAGTGGTTTTTACGATGATAATCGTGATACACTCAAATAAAGGTGATCCATTTGCAAGAAATTAGCGAGATAAACTCCAAGCCCTCTGCAAGATATGCACTTGCATTATTTTCTCTTTGCCAGGAAAGCAAGACTGTTTATGAGGTAGAGAAACATGTGAGTGATCTTCTAAAGATATTGAAATCAAATAACGGATTGAATTTATTTTTAAGAAATCCAACGTTTTCCTCGAATGATCAGGAAAACGTTTTTAAAGTTGTTAGTAAAAAATTAAAGCTGCCTGAGCACCTTAAAAACACAATTTGTCTAATGATAAGAAAAGGACGAGGTTACGACCTAGTCAACTTTACCATGGATTTCTTAAAGCTTTGCTCAGTAAGTAAAAACGAACTTATAGTCCGCATTAGAACAGCAAAAAAAGTAAGCGATACGCAAATAGAAGAAATAAAGAACTCTATACAAAAGATTACAAAGCGTGAAGTAAGGCTTGAGGCTGAAGACGATCCAAATATAATTGCTGGACTTGAGCTTAAAGTTGGATCATTTTTGTTTAACTCAAGTATTAATTCAAAACTTGAAAATATGAAAAATATTTTGAAAAAAGGTTGATTACTATGAACATTCAAGCATCCGAGATCTCAAAGATCTTAAAAGAACAAATAAAAAACTTTGATGATGATACAGAAGTAGCAGAGGTTGGAAAAGTTTTATCTGTTGGGGATGGGATAGCACGTGTGTATGGTTTAGACAAAGTGCAAGCTGGAGAAATGGTGGAGTTTCCGGGAGGCACAATGGGAATGGCGCTGAATTTAGAGATAGATAATGTCGGCGTGGTTATATTTGGCTCAGATAGAGACATAAAAGAAGGGGATCTTGTAAAGAGAACTAGTTCCATAGTCGATGTTCCTGTAGGGATGGAGTTGTTAGGCAGAGTCGTTGACGGACTAGGAAATCCGGTTGATGGGAAGGGCCCCATAAAATCAAAAACAAGGTCGGTAGCCGATGTGAAAGCACCAGGAATAATCCCTCGCAAATCTGTGCATGAACCAATGGCGACTGGGCTCAAGTCCGTTGATTCTCTTATTCCTATAGGTAGAGGACAGAGGGAGCTTATAATAGGTGATAGACAGACTGGTAAAACCGCAGTTGCGATTGATGCTATATTGAATCAAAAAAGCTATAATGATGCAGCCGGGACTGATGAAAGTAAAAAACTGTATTGCGTTTATGTAGCGATAGGACAAAAGCGATCAACAGTGGCACAACTAGTTAAAAAATTAGAGGAAACAGGAGCTATAGAGTATTCTATTGTGGTGGCAGCTACAGCTTCGGACCCCGCTCCAATGCAATTTTTGGCCCCATATTCAGCAACAGCTATGGCAGAATATTTTCGTGATAATAGCAAACACGCACTAATTATATATGACGATCTTTCAAAGCAAGCAGTCGCATATAGACAAATGTCCCTTCTTCTTAGAAGACCCCCTGGTAGGGAAGCTTATCCTGGTGACGTATTTTATTTACACTCTCGCTTACTCGAAAGATCTGCGAAGCTGAATGAAGATAACGGATCAGGCTCATTAACGGCCTTGCCAATAATTGAGACCCAGGGAGGAGATGTGTCGGCATTTATTCCGACTAACGTTATCTCGATCACAGATGGTCAAATATTTTTGGAAACAGAATTATTTTATCAAGGTATCCGTCCTGCTGTTAATACAGGTCTCTCGGTTTCTAGAGTTGGGTCTTCAGCACAAACTAAGTCGATGAAATCAGTGGCCGGCTCAATCAAACTGGAATTGGCGCAGTACAGAGAAATGGCAGCCTTTGCTCAATTTGGATCAGATCTAGACGCGAGCACGCAAGCACTTTTAAATAGAGGGGCAAGGCTAACAGAGTTATTAAAGCAGCCTCAGTACTCTCCCCTAACTAACGCAGAGCAAGTTGTTGTGATCTACGCTGGAACAAAAGGCTATTTAGACCAAACGCCTGTCAGCGAGGTCACAAGCTTTGAAAAAAATCTTGTGAATTATTTGAGATCGGAGGGAAAAGCTGTGGTAGACGAGCTGACAATTAAAGACCAAAAAATAGAAGGTGAGATTGAAAGCAAAATCAAATCACTTTTAGATAACTTCTTAAAAACTCAGATTTAGTAAAAAAACAACGAAATGCCTAGCTTAAAAGACCTAAAGATACGAATTGATAGTGTGAAGTCCACTAGGAAAATCACTAAAGCAATGCAAATGGTTGCAGCAGCAAAACTGAGAAAAGCTCAGGAGTCAGCTGAAAGAGGTAGGCCTTATGCTGAAAAGATGCGAGAAATAGTGTCTAATCTAGCATCTAGCGTTAAAAACATTGCTGTGGACAACAAGTTTTTAAGAGATGGTAGCAACAGTCAAAAGTTTCTATTGATTGTAGCAACGGCTGAGAGAGGTTTATGTGGTGGATTTAATTCCTCAATAGTGAAATTAGCTAAGGCAAGAATCGCTGAACTCACCAGCCAGAATAAAGAGATAAAGGTACTAACGATAGGGAAAAAGGGCAGAGAGCAGCTTAACAGAGAATTTGAGAGTCTGTTTATTGGTCATGTAGATCTAAGCACCGAGAAAAATATCACAATTGATACGGCTAGAAAGATCTCAACAGACATTATCGCGAGGTTTGAACGTGGTGAATATGAGGTTGCCGAGATTTTTTATAATAAGTTTGAATCAGTTATTTCTCAAATACCTACTTCTCATAGACTATTACCAGTTTCATTAAATGAAAAAGAAACTGATGCGGAAAATATTAGCTTTAATTTCGAGCCTGAAGAAGATGAAATATTGACCGAGATTATACCTAAAAGTATTGCAACATCAATTTTCTCAGTGCTGCAAGAAAATGCAGCCTCTGAACAAGGATCAAGGATGGCAGCAATGGATAACGCAACCCGAAACGCGGGTGAAATGATCGATAAGTTAACTATAGATTTTAATCGATCAAGACAGGCGGCTATTACAAACGAATTAATCGAAATCATTTCAGGTGCTGAAGCACTTTAAATCAATGAATAGGAGTTGAAGATGTCAAAGGAATTAGGAGTTATAACCCAGGTTATCGGAGCTGTAGTAGATGTTAAGTTTGAAAGCCATCTGCCTGCAATCTTAAATGCTCTCGAGACAGATAATAACGGGTCAAGATTAATTTTAGAGGTTGCTCAGCATTTAGGGGAAAATTCAGTTAGGACAATAGCTATGGATAGTACTGAGGGTCTAGTTAGAGGTACAACCGTGTCTGATACAAGTAGGCCAATAAGTGTACCAGTAGGCAATGCAACGCTCGGTAGAATTTTAAATGTTGTTGGAGACCCAGTAGACGAGAAAGGAAAAGTAAGTCAGAAGGAAACAAGGCCAATACACCAGGATGCGCCAGAGTTTTCTGCTCAAGCAACTGAAACCGAGATACTGGTTACAGGTATAAAAGTTATCGATCTATTGTGCCCCTACTCTAAGGGTGGAAAAATAGGTCTTTTTGGTGGAGCTGGCGTTGGGAAGACCGTTTTGATTATGGAGTTGATTAATAACATCGCAAAAGTACACTCTGGTTTTTCAGTTTTTGCTGGAGTTGGAGAAAGGACTAGGGAAGGGAATGATCTATATCACGAAATGATTGAGTCCGGGGTTATAAATCCAGAAAAACTCGAAGAGTCAAAAGTTGCTCTTGTGTACGGACAGATGAACGAACCTCCAGGAGCGAGAGCAAGAGTTGGATTAACCGGTCTTACACTAGCCGAGCAATTTAGGGATCAATCGGGAACGGATGTATTATTTTTCGTGGATAACATCTTCCGGTTTACTCAAGCGGGTTCAGAGGTGTCTGCCCTTCTGGGGAGAATACCTTCAGCTGTGGGTTATCAGCCTACGTTGGCTACAGATATGGGAGCATTACAAGAAAGAATAACGTCAACTAAGTCGGGATCTATCACCTCAGTTCAAGCTATTTATGTTCCAGCTGATGATCTAACAGATCCTGCCCCAGCAACATCTTTTTCTCATTTAGATGCCACAACAGTATTGAGCAGAGCAATTTCTGAAATTGGAATTTATCCAGCAGTAGATCCACTTGATTCTACCAGCAGGATACTAGATCCTCAGATAGTAGGTGAAGAGCATTATAACGTCGCTAGGGATGTGCAAGGAATTCTTCAAAGGTACAAGTCTTTACAAGACATTATTGCAATATTGGGTATGGATGAATTATCTGAAGATGATAAATTAACGGTTGCTAGAGCACGGAAAATTCAAAGATTTTTGTCACAGCCATTTGATGTTGCGAAGGTGTTTACTGGCTCTGACGGTAAACAAGTTCCCCTCGACGTAACAATTGACAGCTTTAAAAGAGTTGTTGCTGGAGAGTTCGATCATCTCCCAGAATCGGCATTTTACATGGTTGGAGGGATTGATGAAGTTATAGAGAAAGCGGAGAAGACAGCTGCTGATGTAGCATAAAGGCTTTAAGGTAATAACAATGACAAAGAAATTTGATCTCACCATAATATCAGCAGAAAGTAAAGTTTTTGAAGGGGAAGTAGAAAGTGTTTTGGTACCTGGAATGATCGGTGACTTTTTAGTGCTGTCGGATCATGCCCCTTGCATTAGCAGTATACGTCCAGGTTTTTTGGAATATTCCGAGGGAATAAGCCATAAGCAACGATATTTTGTTTCTGGAGGCATTATTGAGGTTATTAATAACGTGGTCTCTATACTTGTAGATTCTGCTATTGCAGGGGACAAAAATGTTAAGGAAGATATAACAGCGCTTATATCTGAAATTAATGATAAATTATCAAATGAAGATTATACAAATAAAGATGATTTGGGATTAAGGAAAAATGACCTGGAAGAGGCATTAAAACAAACCTAAACTCTTTAACTATTTTTTCAGGAAATTGAGAACTATACTTGTTTAAAGATATTCGAATTGTACTCATTTTCAGTGTCGTCTTAATAGATATTATTGGCATTGGAATTATATTTCCTATTATACCAGATCTTTTGAAAGAGGTTGGTATAGAAAAAAATGCTAGTGCTGCTTTATGGGGAGGTCTTTTGTCCTCATCCTATGCTTTTATGCAGTTTGTTTTTTCACCGACAATTGGGACGTTATCAGATATTTTTGGTAGACGCCCTATATTACTGATAGCTTCATTATTATTGGGACTAGATTATTTGGTCATGGGATTTTCTGAGACACTCTTGATATTGTTTATTGGTAGAATAGTTGGAGGTCTAGCAGGAGGAACTATAGCTACAGGTACTGCTTACTTGGCGGATATCTCAGATTCCAAGGATAAAAAAAAGAACTTCGCTATTATTGGAGCAGCCTTCGGATTAGGTTTTATAATGGGACCAATTATAGGGGGATTAATCGGAGAAATAACTGTCAGAGCACCATTCTTTCTATCGGCGTTTTTATGTTTTTTAAATTTTTTTTTATGTTTATTCTTTCTTCCTGAAACAATTCATTCAAGGACCAAAAATGAGTTCAGAATTAAAAATCTCAATCCATTTTTTAATATTTCTTATGTATTTAAAATTCCATTATTTAAAGGATTGTTTTTTTGCTTCTTTCTCATAGCTTTCGCAAATACAGTTTACCCGGCAATTTGGAGTTTTTGGGGCAGAGAAGTGTTTGGATGGTCCACTGGGATGATTGGGGTAACTCTTGCGTGCTATGGCCTCTTACTGTTTATCGTTCAGGCATTTGTGATAAGGTTGAAGTTTTTTGATCAACTTTCAACAAAAACTCTAACGCTTTTTTCTTTGACATGTGGAATCATAGCATTAGTTTCGTTTGGTCTTGTACGAGTCGAAATTCTGGTATTTGCTATAATACCCGTTGCGGCTTTATCTGAAATGGTTAATCCAACATTAAAGGCATATATGTCAAATGAAATATCCGAAAAAGATCAAGGCCTACTTCAGGGAGTGTTAAATAGTATAGTCGGATTGACTTCCGTTATCGGTCCAATCTCGATGAGCTATATCTTTAGTATTGGGGCCTCTAATAATTCACTTGTTTATAATCCGGGAGCACCATTTTTGTTTGCTGGATGTTTATTTTTATCTTCTCTTATATTGATAAGGCGATTTCTAGATTAGATTTTTTCTCAGTTTGAATAAAGGCCTTCATATATTGGTTTTAAAGACTCTTCACTGAACAGCGAGGAGACAGAACTTTCGTTAGAGATATTCAACATTGCATGAGCTAAAAGAGGTGCGGCAGTAATGATACGAATTTTAGGGCACTTTATTACAACGTCAGTAGGTTCAATGGTATCAGTTATAACCATAGAGCTAAGGTTAGATTTAGAAATCCTTTCGATAGCCTCTCCAGAAAGAACACCATGAGTGATATAGGCATAAACTTCTTTAGCACCCTTTTCCAAGAGAAGTTCGGCTGATTTAATTAAAGTACCAGCTGTATCACAAATATCGTCAACTAGAATGCAGGTTTTATCTGAAACTTCACCGATGATGGTCATAGAGTTAATTTCTCCTGGAGCACTTCTTCTCTTATCCACCACCGCTAAATCTACACCTATTTTTTCAGCTAGCTCTCTTGCACGTGATACCCCTCCAACATCAGGCGAAACTATAGTTATATCTTTATTTTTAGGAAAGTTATGTCTTATATCGATGGCGAAGATTGGTGATGCATAGAGATTATCCACTGGGATATCAAAGAAACCTTGTATTTGGGCGGCGTGCAAATCTAGTGTTAGCACTCTATTTATACCTGCTTGTGCAAGCAAATTAGCCACCAACTTTGCACTAATTGGTGTTCTAGCTTTCGTCCTTCGGTCCTGTCTCGCATACCCAAAATATGGGATTATTGCTGTTACTCTACTTGCACTGGATCTCTTAAGCGCATCTGCAATTATAAGTAGTTCCATAAGATTATCATTTGCAGGATTAGAGGTTGATTGCACTATGAACATATCCTCACCACGAACATTTTCGAAAACCTCTACAAAAACTTCCTGGTCGCTAAAGCGCTCTACACGAGCTTTTACCGGCTTAACTTTTGCACCAAACAACAAACTAATTCTCTTACAAATGCTTTTTGCTAGTGAGAGATTTGAATTCCCAGATATGATTTTTAGTTTGCCGTTTGAGATCATTATTTTCGACTCTTTTCTATGGAATAATCCTATACGTTTTTCATTTTTATGAAAGAGAAAGGATAGCTTTCATTTATCTTTTTTTAAAAATTTTTAGACGTTTATTAATTTTATTCTCTGGTAACTTCTGCCAAGATATGGTCTTCATAATTTACTTCATCAACTAAGGTTTCTGAAATACAGAATTTTTGAATTGACTGATTTGTTTTATTAACACTATCTTTGTCTTTACTTATCAAATGGTGCCATTGAGGCAGCGGTTTGCCTTCGCTTATTAATTTATAACTGCAACTAGACGGCAGGAATTCATAATTTTTATCTAAATTGTCTTTAGTAAGTTTTAAACAGCCTTCCACATTTTTTTCTCTATTCAAATAATCACTACATCTACAGCTGTCAATTTTAAGCTTTGAGCATGATATATTGGTAATATAAGTTTTTTTCTTATCAACTACTTTCAATAGACAGCACTTAGCGCAACCATCACACAAGGCCTCCCATTCATCTTGATTTAAGTGCTCGAGGTCATACTTTTCCCAAAATAATTTTCTTAAGTTACTCATTATCTAGAAGATTTTCTATAGTTTCACAGTCTGATTGCATCTGTGCAATCAACTCTTTTTCAGAGTTAAACTTTAGTTCAGGTCTTATAAATTCTACCAACGAAATACAAACATTTTCTCCATATAAATTTTCATCGAAATCAAATATGAAGACTTCGATATTTGGCTCATATTCTCCATAGGTTGGTCTTGACCCAACTGATGCTGCTCCTCTCAAAGTTTTTGTCTTACCATGAGTTAAGATATTGATGAATACTGCATAAACACCATGTTTGGGAACAATTGTATCTCTTAGCCCAACATTTATTGTTGGAAACCCTAGATTTCGGCCTCTTTGAAAACCTTTTTCGACCATCCCCTCAATTTCATAATAACGAGACAGCATTCTAGTAACTTCAATAATAGAACCTTCACCTAGTTTTTCACGTAATACACTTGAAGATACAACTCTACCTGCAATCTTGAAGGGCTTTGCAATACATAGGCTAAGCTTTCTTTTATCTTGATAGCTCTTTAATAATTTAACGGAACCCTCTCTGTTCTTTCCAAACCTGAAATCTGGGCCAACCACAATATTTTTTACATTTAGTTTCTCCAGTAGTACAGTCTCTATGAAATCCTCTGGCGATAGGTTTGCTAATGAAGAATCGAAAGGCAGTTCAAAGAGGGCATCGATACCAAAATAGTTCAAAAATCTTTTACGTGTTTCTGATTTCATTAACCTAAATTTAGGGTTATTTTTTTGAAAATATTGCCTGGGATGAGGTTCAAATGTAACCACGCCTACCGAAGAATTATTACTATTTTCCCTTGCAATCTCAATAACTGACTGGTGGCCTAAATGCATACCATCAAAGTTGCCAATAGCGACAGAGTAACCCTTATTCTCTTTTGGAATATTTTCTATGCTTTTAAAAACTAACATTTTGCTTCCTAATCAAATTTTCTACTGGGTGCTAACACAAGTGCTTCTCCTGCTAACACTACTTTTTCTCCTACTTCACACTTACAGTTTAGTGTAACGCGGCGATTCGAGTATTCTAGGTGACTTACTAAAACTGTGGTTGTGACTAATTGACCAGGGTGTACCGGTCTCATGAATTTTAGTGTTTGACTCAAATACACGGTTCCGTGTCCAGGCAACTGTTCTGCAATTACGGCCGAAATTAAGCTTGCAGTTAGCATACCGTGTGCAATTCTCCTTCCAAAGATAGTTTGCTTAGCATATTCTTTATCTAAGTGAACTGGGTTTTGATCACCAGAGACTATTGAAAATAGCTGAATATCATTTTGCGTAATTGTACGTTCAAGCATTCTGCTCATTCCTATTTCCAAATCCTCGACACATATTGTTCCTTTTTGTATACTGTTTTTCATAATATGTTTGTGCAGATATGTGCTAAATTATTAGAAAAAGTACACGAAAATTTTTATCCGAAAAATTTGATGGCATAGTCTACGTGTACTTTATTATCTTCTATGGTTTGATTTAATTTCATTTCATCAAGGATGGTGTAATTTTTTTTCTCAATCAAATGCTTTTTTTTCAACAATCCTCCAACTACTAGAAGTGAGTCAAGCTTCTCATTGTTAGCACCTTTAATATCTGTTGTGAGCCCATCTCCTATGCAGAGGATTGACTTTTTTTTGGACTCGCTGACATTGTTCAAAAAACAGTAAACCTCTTGATAAATATTTTTATGTGGTTTACCGAAATAAATTACTCTGCCTCCCATTTCCTCGTACATTGATGCGAGTGAGCCAGCACACATTTCTCGTTTATCACCAACATCCACGACCAAATCAGGGTTTGCACACAATAATGTCAAGTCTTTATCTATCCCAACCTTAAATGTATTTTGATAATCAGAAAGTTGGTCTTTTGATGGGTTAAATGGTTCGGTACAAACAATTAGATCTGCGTATGCGATATTATTTATTTCAATCGAGATTTTTTTTTCTTGGATCATATCTTTGTAAATACTGTGGTGCCGTCGCCCTCCAATGTGGAAGATACTCAACTGATTTACAGAAATATTATTTATGTAATTTGACGTGAGCTCTCCAGAAGTTACCAGCATATCATAGTGAGTTTCTTCTATACCAAGTCTCGCTATTTGATACTCAACGTTCGCAATTGGTCTAGGGGCATTAGTTACCAATATTACTTTGCCATTTGAAGCCTTGAATTTTTTAAGAGCCCTAAGAGCTTCGGGAAAGCTTTCTATTCCGTTATGCAAGCATCCCCACAAGTCGCAAATGACAGCATTATAATTATCTGATATCTCGGAGAAAGTTGTTATTACGTTTGTCAAAAGAATCAAATACCTAAATTATTTATCAAGTTTCGTCCTATGCGGTGATAAAAGATATAAATAAAAAAGGCAACAGCCTCAATTATATAATATTTTTAAAAAAAATTTGAAAAAAATTGATTAGAGATATTGACAAGCAAAAATTCTTGCATAAATAGAAACGCTAGGTAGGGAAGTCTCTTTTCAGGAGACAATAACCTTTGATTTATATTTTTTTATGAGGAGATTCTTAATGGCTTTTAAACCTTTGCACGACCGTGTTGTGGTTCGTAGAGTTGACAGTGAAGATAAAACATCTGGTGGACTGATTATTCCTGACTCTGCACAAGAGAAACCTGCAGAAGGTGAGGTTGTTTCAGTTGGGGCTGGTGCTAGAGATGATGCTGGTAAGTTGATTCCAATGGAATTAAAATCAGGCGACAAAATCTTGTTTGGTAAATGGTCTGGAACCGAAGTAAAAATTGATGGTGAGGAACTACTCATCATGAAAGAAAGTGACATATTGGGTATAATTTCCTAAGAATATTTTATAACACTAATCGAGGAGCCAAAAAATGGCAGCAAAAGAAGTAAAATTTGAAATAGATGCACGTACTAGAATGTTGAAAGGTGTAGACATATTAGCTAATGCGGTGAAGGTAACACTTGGACCAAAGGGAAGAAATGTTGTTATAGACAAATCTTTTGGTGCACCAAGGATTACAAAGGATGGAGTTACCGTTGCCAAGGAAATCGAGCTGGAAGATAAGTTTGAAAATATGGGTGCTCAAATGGTCAAAGAGGTAGCATCAAAAACTAACGACACGGCCGGTGATGGTACTACTACCGCAACAATATTATCGCAAGCTATCGTTAGAGAAGGGCTTAAATCGGTCGCTGCTGGTATGAACCCTATGGATTTAAAGAGGGGTATCGATGCAGCCGTAACAAAAGTAGTGGAAGAAATCAAAGGCATGTCAAGACCGGTAAAAGACTCAGCTGAGGTTGCTCAAGTTGGTACCATATCTGCTAACGGTGAAGCAGACATAGGAAAGCAAATAGCAGATGCCATGCAAAAAGTTGGAAACGAAGGCGTAATAACTGTAGAGGAAAACAAGGGTCTTGAAACTGAGACCGATGTCGTTGAAGGAATGCAGTTTGATAGGGGTTATCTCTCACCTTATTTTATAACGAATGCCGATAAGATGATTACTGAGTTGGAAGATTGCTTGGTATTACTGCACGAGAAAAAATTGTCTTCCCTTCAACCGATGGTTCCACTTCTTGAAACAGTGATCCAATCAGGAAAGCCCTTACTGATTATTGCTGAGGACGTAGAGGGAGAAGCTCTAGCAACGCTCGTGGTAAATAAGCTTAGAGGTGGTTTGAAAATCGCCGCCGTAAAGGCCCCAGGGTTTGGCGACCGAAGAAAGGCTATGTTACAAGACATTGCGATATTGACAGGCGGCCAATTGATTTCAGAAGACCTAGGTATGAAATTGGAGAACGTGACCATGGATATGCTTGGTACAGCCAAAAAGATATCAATCAATAAGGACGATACTACCATAGTGGATGGTGCAGGTGATAAATCAGAGATTGAAGCAAGAGTAGCTCAGATTAAAGCACAGATAGAAGAAACCACATCTGATTACGACAAAGAAAAGCTCCAAGAGAGACTTGCAAAGCTAGCAGGTGGAGTAGCAGTAATCAGAGTAGGTGGCGCTACCGAGGTTGAAGTGAAAGAGAGAAAGGACAGAGTAGATGACGCCCTCAACGCAACCAGGGCGGCTGTGCAAGAAGGTGTGATTGTAGGTGGAGGTACCGCTTTAGTTCAAGCTGCAAAGAAGCTTGACAAAGTCAAGACCGAGAACCCTGATCAAGAGGCTGGTGTAAAGATAGTCGCTCGGGCTCTAGAGGCTCCGTTGCGTCAAATTGCTGAAAATGCAGGCGTAGATGGTTCTGTTGTAGCTGGAAAAATCCGAGAGGCTTCCGATATGACCCATGGCTTCAATGCGCAAACTGAAGAGTACGGTGACATGTTTAAATTTGGGGTAATAGACCCTGCAAAGGTTGTGCGTACCGCGCTTGAAGATGCTTCATCAGTAGCTGGGCTGCTTATAACAACGGAGGCAATGGTTGCCGATAAACCAGAGCCTAAGTCAGCAGCGGCCCCAGCAATGCCTGACATGGGCGGCATGGGCGGCATGGGCGGCATGGGGGGCATGATGTAATTCTTGCAGTGTCCAATGAGTTTTGTAAAAAGGGGAGTTTAACTCCCCTTTTTTTTTATTAAGTTGATATGCCCCATTTTTCTTCTAGGACTAATTTTTTTCTTTCCATAAATATAGACTTTTGCTAACTCGTCGTTTACGAGATTGCTAGTCACTCTTCCAATTAAGTTATACATAATTACGTCGGAATGCCTCTCGGTTGATAATAAAGGCAAGTCCATAATTGCCCTGATGTGTTGCTGGAACTGGCTGGAGTAGCTCCCATCCATTGTCCAATGCCCAGAGTTATGTACCCTTGGTGCAATTTCATTAACATAAATTTCATGTTCTTTTAAAAAAAATTCTACTCCCATAACTCCGATATAGTCTAGATCAGCCACTATTTTTCTTGCAATAGTGGTAGCGTCATTTTTAAGCGCTTTACGTGTTGAGGAAGGTAGAGTTGTAGTTACCAGAATTCCATTTTCATGTACATTTTCTCCTGGCTCAAAAGTCTTAATATTTCCTTTTTTGTCTCGAACTATTATTACGGATAATTCTCTTTCAAAGTTAACTAATTCTTCAGCTATGGATGGGGGTAGTTTATTTCTAAGAAAATGTTCTCTAATATCCTTTTGAGTTTTTATTAAAACTTGTCCCTTGCCATCATAACCTAGCCTGCGTGTCTTTAAAAGAATGGGTTTCTTAAGTTCAATTAATAGCTTCTCAATATCTGAAACTTCATCAATTTTATAAAATTGTGTAGTTTTAATCCCTAGCGAATTCAGGTAATTTTTTTCTGTGTAGCGATCCTGAGAGATTTTAAGAGCTTTTATAGATGGTCTTATGGACACGATCTTCTCTAATTCTTCTAATGCTTTTGTGTCGATGTTTTCAAATTCGTAGGTTAAAACATCTACATTTTTTGCAAAAGCGACTACATTTTCAATCTCATAATAGTTACCAAACACCATTTTGTTTGCTACTTGTGCAGCGGGACAATCTCTATCGGGACAATATATGTTTATATTAAAACCTAAGTCGGTCGCAGCTGTGGCAAGCATTTTTGCTAATTGCCCTCCACCAAGAATTCCGATAGTCTTACTCGGGCTCATCTTTTACTCGGTTTGTTGTATCATAGCGCCAATCTTGAATTTTCTTGCTAATGACCCTATCTGAAATTGCTAAAACCTGCGTAGCAAAGATGGCAGCATTAAAAGCACCTGGTGAACCAATAGCCATAGTCGCAACCGGGTAACCTCTTGGCATTTGTACAATTGAATAAAGACTGTCGACTCCTTTAAGATCGGTCGCGCTTATAGGTACCCCAATTACAGGGATATCAGTTTTTGAGGCAATCATTCCTGGCAGATGTGCTGCACCTCCAGCACCAGCAATTACAACTTTAATTTTTCTTTTTTTTAATGAGTCAGCGTACTCGTACAATCTGTCTGGAGTTCTGTGTGCAGATACAATTTTTTTTTCAAAAGAAACACCTAGCTTCTCTAATAAATCGCATGCCTCTTGCATGGTTTGCCAATCTGATTGACTTCCCATTACTATCGATACTTGGATGTTTTTTTCAATTACCATTACTAATCTCGCTTAGATATTTCTCAGCATCTAAAGCGGCCATGCATCCCATTGCTGCTGATGTCACTGCTTGCCTGTATACATTATCAACTAAATCTCCAGCTGCAAAAACGCCAGGAATAGAAGTCTTTGTAGTACCGGGAACAGTAGAAACATAGCCACTATCAAAAGTCTTTAGCTGATCTTTTACAAGATTTGATGCGGGAGAATGCCCTATTGCTACAAAGACCCCCGAGCAACTTATTTCAGATAATTCTTTGCTTAAAGTATCCTGTATCTTAATTCCAGTTACCCCTAAAGGATTATCCTCTCCCAATACGTCCATTACTTGCTTATTCCATATGACTTCTATTTTTTTATTTTCAATGAGACGTTTTTGTAGGATTTTTTCTGCCCTTAACTCATCTCTCCTATGGATCAAATAAACTTTAGACGCAAACCTTGTAAGAAAAATTGCTTCTTCAACAGCCATATTTCCCCCTCCTATTACAGAAACTATTTTATCTTTATAGAAAAAGCCATCACATGTAGCGCAAGCTGACACCCCAAAACCTTTGTACTTTTCTTCATTATCTAATCCAAGCCAATTTGCTTGTGCTCCTGTCGCTAAAATTACAGAGTCCGTCAAATATTGTGTGCCACTATCTGTTTCAACAAAGAAGGGTCGTTCTATGAGATTTATTTTTGAAACATGTTCAGAAATCATTTCGCATCCCAAATTACGCGCATGATCCTCCATGTTTTTCATTAAGTCTGGGCCAAGTATTTCTTTCTCTCCAGGCCAATTCTCAACCTCTGTAGTTATTGTAAGCTGTCCACCTGGCTGTATACCCTGAAAGAGTATTGGTGATAACATGGCGCGGGAAGCATACACAGCAGCCGTGTAGCCAGCTGGACCGGAGCCAATTATTAAAAGTTTAGTTTTTTTTGGAGACATATTATCCTCAATCCTTTTTGGTAGGTTACAAACTAATTATTGAAGCCATTCGACCGAAATCTCTCTCAGATTTGTGATATGCCCTTCTATTTGAAAAAAATAATTCAGGATTTTCGTAAGTACACATCCCAAGATTATCTATATCATAAACTCCAAACAGATTAAATCTACTTTCAATAAATAAAGTAAGATCAAAGAAATAGTTATGATCTCTTTTTATAAAAAAGTTTTCAAAATATGGATCAGTCTTAACAAAGCTGTCAACAAAATCTAATTTTACTTCATAGGAATTGGTAGAAATCGTAGGACCAACTGCAACTGACAGTTTCCTTATATCGACACCAAGATCTTTCAGAGAATTTAAGGAATTTTCACAAACTCCAGCAAGAGCTCCTTTCCAACCAGCATGAATTGCCAATATAAATCCGCTTTCACTTTCATAAGCCAAAATAGGAGAGCAATCAGCAGTTAGTATTCCTACCCCGATACCCTTTAGATTGGTAATGACGGCATCTACTGGCTTTTGACTTAATTTGTCAAACTCAGTTTCTTTATTAATGAATACTACATTGCTTGTATGCTGCTGGTTTGGAAAAAATACTTTTCGATTTGAAATATTTAGCTCATCCATAACCAATGCCCTGTTTGCATAAACATTGGCTTTGCTATCAGTTGTTTTTTCTGACAAGTTTAAACTCGAGTATATTCCTGTGGATACTCCACCAGATCTTCCAAAAAAACCATGCTTAACCGCGTGCAATTTTTTACTTTTGAACATATCGACCATTAGCTCAGGCCTTCTAAATGTCTTTTAGTTTTAGTTATCGCAATAACTTTAAAAAGGGAACCCATTTTATCAGGATCAATGAGTCTCTTTACTTCAGAGCCGACTGAGTGTGCTTTTGCCGAGCTGACATTTTTGGTCAAGCTTTTTAAGCGTTCCTTTATTCCAAGTTCAAGTAGAAAAGTTTGTTGTTCTCTAATCGGGGAAGTATATAAATTTTTTTTACTAGCTATTTCTTTCAAGAGCTGGAAATTAACGTGTGAACTTAAGTCGTTTCGCCCTGGTTTTTCCAAAACACCTTTAAATTTATGTTTGTTTACAGCTTGAAGGGTATCCCCGATTCCTGAAATGTTTCCATAATCGACCACTAGCAATGCACCATCCCATTTAATTAAATGATCACAAATTTTTGAAAAAATTGAGATAGTCTTTTCAGAATATTCTATTGTGTCCCCTATCTTTAAATCTGAAAAAACACTGTCCTTAGGCACCCATATTTGATCATCTAGGGTAAAACAGAGATTACCATTTTTTGTTGTTATTTTTTTTTCGCGCCAGCCCTCTTTACTTTTCACGTATTGATTTATTGGAAGGGCATCAAAAAATTCATTCGCAATAATTATCTGTGGCCCCGAACTCAAGCACTTGATATCTGATATCCACCTTACGTTTTTATTTTTGAGATTTTCTTTTTGTAGAGTTATTAGTCTTTCGGATTTTTCCAAAATTGTAATATCAAGGTCTATCTTGTTGTTTGTTACTTTGCAAATAGTTCTAATGGCGTCCTTTAGCAGTGTTCCTCGCCCAGATCCTAGTTCTGTTATACATAAACGCTTTTTATTTATGAACTGCTGGTAAAAATTCAAAGCCCACAGCCCTATAAGCTCACCAAATGTTTGAGAGATCTCTGGAGAAGTGATGAAATCACCATTTCTGCCAAATACTTGATCGGACGTGTAATACCCATTTTCATCATCCCACAAGCACATCTCCATATATCGTGATAGACTTATTGGACCACATTCCTTAATTAGAGCTTTTATTTTTGTTTTAATTTGCATCAAGAATTTCGCCTGGTAACCAAAAGAATTATTGAAAGTCCAAAAATAATCATTGGGACGCTGAGAAGTTGTCCCATTGACATTCCAATACCTGGGAGAAGCTCAACCGCATATCCTTGGGGATTTTCATTTGTGATTAAAAAAGCGTCTGGCTCTCTTAGAAATTCAATTGCAAATCTTATAACACCATAGCCTAGCAAAAAGGACCCAAAAATAATTCCTGGTTTTCTAAGTGCTCTTGAGACAAAAACAAGGTAATAAAAAATAAGCATTAAAATGATGCCCTCAAAGAACGCTTCATATAATTGTGACGGATGCCTGAAACAGGGTATTTCATTTGGGTTTGGACAAAATTGTCCCTGACCTTTTGTAAATTGGATTCCAAATATTGACGTTGTTGGTTTACCCCAGAGCTCGCCATTAATAAAATTTGCAATTCTCCCCAAAAATAATCCTGGTGGGGATGCAAATGCAATCAAATCACCTAAGGATAATAAGCTAATTTTTTTTCTTAGACCAAATAGAATTCCCGAGATTAACACTCCTAAGAAGCCTCCATGGAATGACATACCTCCTTCCCATATATAGATAGTTCTTATTAGATTATCCAAGTAATAGCTTGGTGCGTATATTAGACAATACCCCAACCGCCCTCCTACAATGATTCCCAATATCATATATGTTATGAGATCGTCTACTTCGCTTTTTTCAATAATACTCCTGCTTGCAAACCATAGGTTTTTTTTTTCAACAAGCCTTACCATAAAAAACCAGGCTAAAAGTATACCTGCTATATAGGATAAACCATACCATTGGACATTCAGATGAAATCCTAATAAATTTATAGAAAAAGCGGTTTCATTTATATTCGGATATTGAAAAATTTTTTCCTCCAAAAAAAATAAATTCCAATTATATTTTTGTTTAACGTTAAATTTAAAAAAGTAAAAGGATAATCTATGCAATTTAAAAACCCATTTATTGATAATTTGTCTAAGGTTATGGCAGATGCGTTTGGTGCAGCGCATTCCGCTAAAAATGAAGCAGAAAATGTTTTCAAGACTTGGTTAGATGGTTGGTTGGCTGACAGAGATTTTGTGACAAGAGAGGAGTTCGAAGCACTCAAGCTTAGTGTGGAAGAACTAAGGAATAAAAGTAAGCCAACCGTTCAAAAGAAGAAAAATTTAAAAAGCTGATGTGTACAAGATATAGTGTATGTAAGGCTAAAACGCCTAATTGTAGTAGAGATTTCTAAATTTTGCGGGTATACTGACAAAAAAAAAGGAGCAGTAACCCTATGGCAAAAGCAACGTCAATTATATTTTTAGATGAAACGCATCCAATAGATGCCCTCGAACTAATAGCTCATGAAGAGAATTGGGAATTTGTTAGAGATGAAGATAATGAGATAATAGTTTCGATAGAAGGAGGTTGGAAAAAGTATACTCTTATTGCTAGGTGGGATGTATCACGAAACCTCTTTAAAACGACTTGTATTTTTGAGATGATGCCACCAAGAAAAAAGCTAGTGAAACTCTATGAGACTATAAATCTGGTGAATGGTAGTGATGTAGATGGAAGCTTTGCCTATGATAATGTTGAACAAATAATGAATTACAACACCAACATATTATTTTCTGATGAATTAATCATTTCTTATACTGAACTTAGAGATTGGATAAAGTCGTCCATTGAAACAGCTGAAAAATTTTATCCCACCTTCCAAAAGAGCTGCTGGGGAGAAGTAATGCCAAAAGATGCTATGTCAGCAGCTTTTGGAAAAATAGCAGGTCACGCTTAGGTAAACATCGATGGCTGAGGCAAAGAAAATTAATAAACTGATTAAAATTATTGGTTGTGGTAAGATGGCTTCTGCAATTTTGGATGCGTGGTTGAAAAAATCAATATCTCCCCAAAATATTTACGTGGATGATCCTAAACCCTCTGAGTGGCTACTTGATAAAAAAAAACATGGGCTTAACATAAATACCACAGCGAATTTATCATTTGATTATTGTTTTATAGGGGTAAAACCGCAGTCTCTTAATGAAATTAAATTAAAGCTAAAAACGCTTTCAAAAAAAAACGTTACTTTCGTTTCAATGCTGGCAGGAATTAAAATTAATAGACTAGAAAGTATAATTGGCAAAGATGAGTCGATTGTAAGGATAATGCCTAACTTACCTGCAGAAATACTAAAAGGGGTCACAGCAGTTAAAGAGAATGAAAGGGTTGAACCAAAGCAGTCTAAAAATCTGAATATATTATTAGAGGCTTTTGGGGAAACAGTAAAATTTTCTAAGGAAAGTAAATTTGACGCAGTCACGGCAATTTCAGGTTCGGGGCCAGCCTATATTTTTCTGATTGCTGAGTTAATGATAGAGGTTGGTACAAATTTGGGTCTTTCTTACGATGAAGCTTTTAAATTAGTAAAGTATACAATCGATGGAGCAGGAAGCTTGATAGTTAATTCATCACTGGAGCCTCAAAAATTGAGGGAAAATGTGACTAGTCCTGGTGGAACGACCTATGAAGCATTGGCTGTAATGATGGATAAGAAAAATGGTCTGCCAAAAATTTTCTCAGCAGCAATAAAAGCTGCAGCGCAAAGATCAAAAGAATTAAGTAAAGTTTAGACTTTTTATTAATGCTTTAAATCTAAAATATTGCTACTTTTAGGAATGCCAGATTTTTTTGACACAGAATTAAGAGTGGGAGAGATTGTTAAAGCTGAAATTTTTAGGGAAGCAAAAAAACCAGCATATAAACTATGGATAAATTTTGGGGAACTACTGGGGATTAAGACTTCTTCTGCTCAGATCACATCTCTCTATACAACTGAAATGCTTGTAGGAAAGCAGGTGATAGCTGTAACCAATCTAGAGCCTAAACAGGTTGGGCCATTTATGTCAGAAGTCTTGGTACTTGGTGTTGATGGCAAAAATGTTGATGACATTATCTTAATCGCACCTGAATATAAGGTTGATATTGGTAATAGGGTTCATTAAATGAGACCAATTAAATGAAACCAAAAATAATTGTCACCAGAGATATACCCGATGAAGTAGAATCAAAGCTAAAAGAATATTTTCAAGTTTCATTCAACCGTGAAGATAAAGTGTTTAGTAACGATATATTAATCAAAGCAATGGAAAATGCCGATGGCATAGTCTGTACAGTAACAGATATTTTTACAGATAAGCTTCTTTCACTCCCTAAGAAAAAAGTGAAAATTATTGCAAATATTGGTGTAGGCGTGGATCATATAGATTTACAATCAGCTAAGATAAATAATGTTATTGTCACAAATACTCCTGACGTACTAACGGAAGCAACTGTAGATGTGGCTACTCTTTTACTTTTATCAGTTACACGAAATACATTTCTATTGGAAAAAATGTTGCGGCGGGGTGAATGGAAAGGTTTTTCGTTAACGGAGAATCTGGGTATAGATGTTCGCGGAAAAATTCTTGGAATTGTTGGAATGGGAAGAATTGGTAAAGCTTTTGCAAAGCGAGCTAGCGAGGTTTTTGGTATGAAAGTCCTTTATTATAATCGTTCCCCTGTAAAGGATCTTAAATTTGAGGCTAGTGTTCGTTTTGACTTGGATGCCTTGCTAGAAGAAAGTGATGTAATTTCTTTGCATCTCTCAAGCGATGCAGGAAATAAGAACTTTATTTCTAAGAGCAGGATGAAAAAAATTAAGCACTCATCATTCTTAATTAATACATCAAGAGGAGATGTTATTGACCAGATGGCACTCATAGATTTGCTAGAAAAGAAAAAAATTGCTGGTGCAGGGCTAGATGTTTTTCTCAATGAACCAAATGTTCCGCTTAAACTAAGACAGTTATCGAATGTGACCCTCTATCCTCATATCGGATCGGCTACCCGTGAAACAAGAACAAAAATGGGACTGCTGGCAGTTGAGAATTTGATAGCATTTTTTAATGAAAAAAACGTAATTAACCAATTATAAGCTGGGAATGATATTGTTGTATCGCCTTTACCGATATTTTACCTCCGATATTTTCTTTAAGGCTTTGTATTGTGGCAATAATTCCTCGCGCTGTTGTGTAATATGGTATCTTATTACTCAATGCTAAATATCGAATGTCTTTGCTATCTTCAAGTGATTGTCTGCCCCCAGTAGTGTTCATAACAATGCCTATCTTTTTATCTTTCAGTAAATCTGCAATATTGGGTCGTCCTTCATAGACTTTCTTTACGGGTGTGCTGCCAACGCCCTCCCCATCCAAAAAGGATTTTGTTCCCTTTGTAGCAATAATTTTAAAACCAATCTCATCAAGGATTTTACACGCGTCAGCCATCTCTTTTGTTTTGTCTTCATTTCTGATTGACAAAAATACACTCCCAGATTTAGGAAACTGCATACCCGCAGAAATCTGTGATTTGAAGAAGGCTTCCTCGAAACTGTTCGCAATACCCATAACTTCTCCAGTTGAGCGCATTTCAGGTGTTAAAACAGTGTCGCTACCGGGTAGCCTGTCAAAGGGCAGGACAGCTTCCTTAACGGCCACATAATTTAAATCTTTTCTGTGAAAAGACAAATTGGATAGTTTTCGACCTATCATCAATTTTGCTGCTAGATTAGCTAGCGGTATTCCTGTCGTTTTAGATATAAATGGAATAGTTCTGCTTGCTCGCGGATTTACCTCTAATATAAATATATCACTACCTTTTATTGCAAATTGAATATTCATTAACCCCACCACGTCTAATTCTTTGGCAAGAAGAGAGGATTGAAATTTCATTCTCTCAACTATGTCCTTTCCAAGAGAATGTGGTGGCAATGAGCAAGCACTGTCTCCAGAATGAACACCTGCTTCTTCGATATGCTCCATGATCCCTGCAACAAAACAATCTTCTCCATCACTAATTAAGTCCACATCAACTTCTATCGCAGCACCCAAATAGCTATCCAACAAAAGTGGAGTTTTACTACTAATTTCTATGTTCGTCTCTAAATATTTATTTAATTGCATTGGGTCATGAATTATCTCCATTGAGCTACCCCCTAGGACAAAAGAGGGTCTAGCAATTATTGGATAACTGAGATACTCAGCAGCCTTTACGGCCTTTGATTTTTTACTAACGGTTATATTTTCTGGTTGTTTCAGTTTTAACTTTTCAATGACTTCTTTGAAGAGTTTTCGATCTTCCGAAATATTTATGGATTTGGATGTTGTTCCTAAAATTTTAACATCTCTTCTGTCAAGATCATCGGCTAGTTTGAGTGGCGTCTGCCCTCCATACTGCACAATTACTCCAATCAAATTGCCCTGTTCCTTTTCTTTCTCAATAATATTGATAACTGACTCATAGTTTAAAGGTTCGAAGTAAAGTTTGTCAGAAGTATCGAAGTCGGTGGAGACAGTTTCAGGATTACAATTAATCATAATACTTTCAATGCCCTCTTCTCTAAGCGAGAAACAAGCATGACAGCAACAGTAGTCGAACTCAATACCTTGACCGATCCTGTTGGGGCCACTGCCAAGGATTATTACTTTATCTTTATTGGACGGTTGAGCTTCACATATTTGGGTAGTGAAAGTAGATAAGTCATAGGTAGAGTACAGGTATGCTGCCTCGGACTGAAATTCGCCACCACAGGTATCAATTCGCTTATAAACTGGAAATATGCCGTGCTTTCGTCTATTATCTAGAATATTATCTAAAGAAGTAGACAACAATTCAGCTATCCTTTCATCACTAAACCCCCTAGACTTTGCTTCGGCCAAGATCTCCTTGGTAATATCTGGCCCAGATTTTGAAATAATTTTTTCAAATATAATAAGTTCCTCGATTTGATTTAAAAACCATTTGTCTATTCTTGTTATTTCGTAGATTTCGTCAGTGGTGAAACCAATTCTGAAAGCCTGCCCAATAAGAAATATTTTCTCAGGAGTATTTATTGATAATTTTTTGTAAAGTGCAGGTTTATCCATATTGCTATGAATAATTGAAAGCCCAGCAGTTTTATTTTCAAGAGAGTTCAAAGCTTTTTGCAGACTTTCCTGGAACGTTGACCCGATGGCCATAACCTCTCCAACTGATTTCATTGATGTACCAAGTTCATTTGATATCGAAGGAAACTTTTCAAATGCAAAACGAGGTATTTTTGTAACAATATAATCTATCGTTGGCTCGAAGCTCGCGGGGGTAGTTTTTGTTATATCATTTTGTAACTCATCAAGTGTGTAGCCAATCGCTAGTTTTGCTGCAACTTTAGCTATTGGGAATCCTGTTGCTTTCGATGCAAGTGCAGATGATCTAGACACACGCGGGTTCATTTCAATAATTAGCGTTTCTCCATTTTTTGGATTTACTGCCCATTGAACATTAGACCCACCGGTTTCAACACCAATCTTTTTTAAAACTTCCAAAGAGTTGTTACGCATTTTCTGAAACTCTTTATCGGTAAGTGTCATAGCTGGTGCGACAGTTATGCTGTCACCTGTATGCACCCCCATAGGGTCAAAGTTTTCAATAGAGCAGACTATAATGGCATTATCATTTTTATCTCTTATTACTTCCATCTCGAATTCTTTCCAACCTAGGAGGCTTTGATCGATAAGAATTTGATTAGCTGGAGATGCGTCTAAACCATTCATGCAAATTTCTCTGAAGTCATTTTCGTTATAGGCAACTCCGCCACCTTTGCCTCCCAAAGTAAAACCGGGGCGAATAACTGCGGGCAAGCCAATTATATTTAATGCTTTTACAGCTTCATCCAATGAATTAGCAATTTCAGATTTTGGACTCTTTATTCCAATACTTTCCATTGACTGTTTGAAGAGTTTTCGATCTTCCGCTTTCTCTATTGCATCCCTATTAGCTCCGATAAGCGCAACATTATAATTCTTTAGCGTCCCTGCCTTATCTAACTCGATCGCAATATTAAGTGCTGTTTGTCCACCCATTGTTGGTAAAATTGCATCTGGTTTTTCTATCTTAATAATTTTCTCTATTACTTCTGAATTTATTGGTTCTATATAGGTAACATCGGCAAGGTCTGGATCTGTCATAATTGTAGCGGGATTTGAATTAACTAGAATAACTTTAAGACCTTCTTCTTTGAGTGCCTTACATGCTTGAGCACCGCTGTAATCAAACTCGCAAGCCTGTCCTATAACTATGGGTCCTGCACCGATAATTAAAACTGACTTAATATCAATTCGTTTTGGCATTTAAATTTTTTCTTTAATTCGTGAAACTATAAGTGTACAAGAATTTATAAACATAACTCTTTTTAAAACTGTCACTAAGAAAATCAATAAGTTTTTGATTAGTGAATAGGTAGAATAGATGCATTTGTACAGATCACATAACTGTAATGAATTGCGAGCAGCAAACGATGGGGAACTCGTAAAGCTCTCTGGTTGGGTACATAGAGTACGTGATCATGGAGGCGTGCTTTTTATTGACCTAAGAGATCATTTTGGTCTTACCCAAGTTTTAGCTGATCCTGATAGTCCAGTTTTTAAAGATGTAGAGAATGTGAGAGCAGAGTGGTGCATATCAATAGAGGGAACTGTGAGAAAGAGAGATAGTTCTTTAATAAATGAAAAATTGCCCACAGGGGAGATTGAGGTTTTCATAGCAAAAATAAATGTTTTAGGGGCTTCGGAGGAACTTCCTTTACCTGTTTTTGGAGATCTTCCATATCCAGAAGAAACAAGACTTAAGTATCGTTTCCTCGATTTAAGGAGAGACGGAATACACCAGAATATAATATTGAGATCAAAGATAATCGAGTTTATACGAAAAGAGATGTGGGAAAACGGTTTCAACGAATTTCAAACGCCAATAATATCATCATCTTCTCCGGAAGGAGCGCGAGATTTTTTAATTCCCTCACGATTACATCCTGGAAGGTTTTATGCGCTACCGCAAGCTCCTCAAATCTACAAGCAGCTGATAATGGTTGGTGGGTTTGATAAATATTTCCAGATTGCACCATGCTTTCGAGATGAAGATCCTAGATCGGATAGATCTCCAACTGACTTTTATCAGCTAGATATAGAGATGTCTTTTGTCGAGGAACATGATGTATTTCAATTGGTAGAAAAAGTGTTTGTCAAACTCTTTGAAAATTTTTCGGACTCCTATGCAGTTAATAATAACTTTCCTATTATTAGTTTTGGCCAATCTATGGAGTGGTATGGTACTGATAAACCAGATTTAAGAAATCCAATAAAAATGATGGATGTTTCCGAGTTTTTTGTTTCTTCAGGGTTTAAAATCTTTGCCGATATTTTGACGAAAGATGGAACACAGATCAAAGCAATACCAGCAAAAGGTGGAGGCAGTAGGAAATTTTGTGACAGAATGAACAAGTTTGCGCAAGAGCAAGGACTACCAGGTATGGGCTATATATTTTGGCGGTCAGATGATAGTGGTAATTTAGAAGCAGCGGGACCAATAGCAAAAAACTTAGGCGAGGATAAGACAGAAAAATTAAGAAATTTTCTCGGTCTAGATATTGGAGATGCAGCCTTTTTCTTGGGTGGTGTTCCTGCCCATTTTAATGATATTGCTAGCAAGGCTAGGGACATCGTTGGCATCGAACTAGACATTACAAATTCAAATTCTTATGAGTTTTGTTGGATTACTGATTTTCCAATGTATGAAAGAGATACAGAGACAGGAAAAGTTGAGTTTTCACATAACCCTTTTTCGATGCCTAAGACCGATTTATTGAGTGAAGATATTGATCCTTTGGGTATATTGGGAATGCAGTATGATTTGTCGTGTAATGGGTATGAGATTTTGTCTGGCGCAATTAGAAATCATAAACTAGAGAACTTGTTTAAGGCGTTTGAAATTGCGGGCTATAAAAAAGAACAGGTTGAGAGCCAGTTTTCAGGTTTAGTAAATGCTTTAAAATATGGTGCTCCACCTCATGGAGGATGTGCTGCTGGCATTGATAGGATAGTAATGCTTTTGGCTAAGGAAGATAATATAAGGGAAGTTATTATGTTTCCTATGAACCAAAAAGCAGAGGACCCTATGCTTGGATCCCCCAGAAATCCAACCGTAGAACAGTTAGACGAACTTAAATTAAAAATAATCGATCACGATCTATAAATTCATTTAATAGAATAGATTGATTACCAAACAGGTCGGTATCCAAAGAATAATAGATACTATCGTGGTAATAAAAAACTTGCGTTTGAGATTAGGATTTACTGGAGATGAAGGTGCGGTCCCTTCAATGATATTTCTCTCATCATTTTGGGTGGTAACATTTATAGGTAAAATGATAAATAAAATAATAAACCAGTAAACTGATAATAGTACTATTGCAGATGTTATTGTCATTGTTTGACTTCCTCTAAC
>CABZEG010000020.1 GCA_902524655.1 uncultured Alphaproteobacteria bacterium
AGGAGATTCGGTCCTAGCTGAATTTCCCAGTGCTGTTAATGCTGTTGAGTGTGGAGTTGAGTTCCAAAAAGAGATAAAGAAAAGAAATAATTCTCACAATGAATCTGTAAAGCTGGAGTTTCGTCTCGGTATAAATATGGGAGATGTTGTAGCAAAAGATTCCAACCTCATAGGAGACGGTGTAAATATCGCCGCTAGGCTAGAAGCTCTTGCCCAACCGAACGGAATATCAATATCAAAAAGCGTATACGACTTTGTTGTGCCAAAAACAAAAATGACTTTTAATGATCTGGGTGTGCAAAAAGTTAAACAGAACGAATTCCATGCGTTCGATATACTTCTTGATCCATCTCAAAAGAGAACACTTAAAAATAAAAAAAGCAAAGGTTTTATGTCCATTGGAGCAATTGCAGCTCTTTTAGTAATTGGCCTCTTGGTCTTTTCAACATCGAGTATATTTAAAGAAGATACGACTCAGGAAGAACAAGTCCAGAAAAACAAAAACTCTCTGCCCACTATATTGGTTAAGCCATTTCAGACGTTGGGTTCAGATAACAGTTCCGTCGGAACAGCTTTAACCGAAGGCGTAATATCTATTTTATCAAAATATAATGGAATCAACGTTTTGTCCTCAAGCACCAGTTTTAATATATTAGAAGAAGATATAGGCGACGATGAGATCGGCAGAAAGTTTGGCGTAAATTATTTGATAAAGGGTTCTGTACAAGCTTTTGGTGAACAAAATAGGTTAACCGTAGAACTTTATGACTTAAAAAAGAGAACAATATCTTGGTCAGATTTGCTAGATTTTCAGCAAAAAGACATTTTTAAGGTTCAAGATGACTTGGGGACAAATTTACTGGTTGAACTACAAGTAAATATGGTTGAAGGCCAAAATGCAAAAAAATGGTTGACGGAATTTGAGTCCTCAGAAGCTTATACTATTTTTCTCAATCACAGAAATGAATGGAGAAGATGGACACCTGAAGGCTATAATAAACATTTAGAACTATTTGATAAGTTAAAAAAAATTTCAAGCAACCAATATGTTATGGAATATATCGAAGGTTGGACAATATATCAGAGGTTGCGTTTAGGTCTATCTCAAAACCGAGAAGAGGATATTGCACGTCTAGATTATATTTCTCAAAATATTATAGATACTAGAGGTAATGATGATGCGTACATGATGAGAGCGAATGTAGAATTTATCTTTTTGTCAAAGGATTGCGATATAGCGATGGGCCACATTAATAAGGCGCTATCTATCAATAGTGCTAATCCAACTGTTTTAAATGTCGGCGCAAATATTTTGGAAAGGTGTGGATTAGCTGAAAAAGCTGTTGGTTACCGCTATGAGGCTCTTCGATTGATGCCAAATGATGTACAGCATATGGTAAAAATGCAGTTGGCCCCTCAGCTTTATATACTTGATCGAAAGGATGAAATAAAGACACTATTAAAGGATGTTCTAAACGATGAGTTCTCTAACAAGACATCGCTTCTTCTCATTCTTTATGCTGCTTTAGAGGCTGAAAGTGGTAATTTAGAAGAGGCTAAAAAGTTATTAGCAAGAGCTAATAAGGCAGGATTAAAAATATCGAGGTTACAGAATTGGAAAAATGGGGAAATTTATCCTCTCATCAAGCCTTACTTAGATGAAATTGGTTATTTAAATCAATAGAAGCAGCGAATATATAAACTTTTATAGATTAGAAAACTTTTTGAATTGCGAATAGCAACGAAAAAAGTACCCTTTTACACCAAAGACCTACTTTGGTATCGCTACCTGTCATGTCTTTTTGTCTTCACCCTAACACGCTTTGGCTGTTTCTTTGGCTTTGCTCCAAGCTTTGTTAGAAGTAGGATGGTGGCTAATGTTGCTACGAAGATTATCATACTTTATAATGTAGTAGCCGTTGGTGCTTTTACAAGAGACTGGTAACCACTTTTGACTACTATCTTCATACTAAAACAAGGATAATCTAAAAAACCTATTGGTAATGGAAGAAGTGTAACTAGAAGTGAATATTATCTATTGATATGAATATTATAAGAGTACTTAATATTTAGTATTTATAGCATCTTAGTGACCTATTATATTAAGTTATGGTTACTAGAGACTATAACTATTCAAGACCTTTAGATGTCCATAGGTGGAGTTGTTATACTGAAACCAACACATTCGTGAACTCTATATATGAGCAGTATTTCCTAACTGATACAGCCAACAAAACTATACGTAAGAAACTACTTAAAGTAGTACTCCTAGATCTCTATGTAGCATGGATAGATGATCCTAACTTATGCATAGGCGTTCATATGTCTCCCAATGCGTATAGTGATGGGACAGTCTTCTCTAAAGGTAAGAGCAGATATAACGAACTGCATATTAAAGATACTATCATTCAAGTCATCCATAGGCTCAAAGATGTAGGGCTAATAGGGTTTAAAGAAGGTTATGAAGGTAGTTCTGAGTATGGAGGGCGTACATCACGCATATGGGCTTATGAGCGCCTTGTAGAAGCATTTGAGACTGCACAATTTGGTTATTTTGATATCAATTATATTGAGAATAAAGAAGTTATTATCCTACGTGATAGTAACAAAAGGAATGTTGAATATGAGACAACAAAGCAAACAGAGGAGATGGCTGAAATTGTACGAGCTTACAACACTCTTTTAGCTAAAACATTCATAGATATCCCTGACATGAATAAGCCCATGTTAGAGATCAAAGAAAAGAACTCTGATAGAACAAGATATGTCAACATTACCCATCACGGTAAGTTTACCCATAGAGTGTTTAACAATAGTTCATGGGATCAAGGGGGACGTTTCTATGGAGGGTTCTGGCAGCAAATAGATGGGATACTAAGAAGCCGTATCTACATGAATGATAAACCAACTGTTGAAATAGACTTCTCTGGTCTACACGTCATTCTTGCTTATACACGAGTAGGTGAAGACTACTGGGGAATTACAGATGAAGATCCCTACAACATCCCAATAGAGGGTATAGAGTACCCTGATCATGCACGAGATGTAATAAAACAACTTACTTTGCTCGCATTTAATGCGTCTGACAAACCCAGTTTATTCAAAGCATTTAGATCGGAGTTTGACTATAAAAACTATTCAGTGCGTTATTCCTTTCCTGATGAAAAGCTATCTGAAATATTACAGAGTATTAAGGAGAAACATCCACTGATTAAGGATCTCATTAATACTGGCGCAGGGTTAGAATTAATGAATATAGATAGTAAAATAGCTGAATATGTCATCAAAGATTTTGTTGAAACAGATACACCTATTCTGACCGTACATGATAGTTTTATTGTTCCTTTTGGCGAAGAAGACAGGCTTGAGAAACTGATGAAGGAAGCCTTTGTATATGTCACGAATAAAAACAAAACAAAGGTGAAGTTTAACAAAAATCTTACTCTTGGTCAGGTCAATCAAGCAAAGTACAGCACAGGACCTGATAGAGATTATTACTTAGATAGCATGCATGCTGTGAATGAGAGTGTTGCTACAGAAGGATATAGTAAGAGGTTGGAAAGGCACAGAAGACATTATTTAAATTAAAAGCCGAAATAATATATTTGACAAATAAAAATAAAACAACTTTTATGATCTCTTGAAACAAATGGAGGACTAAATGTTCGTATCTTTTACAGATTGGGAATTTGACGGAAATGTAGATAATGCAGTTGAAGGCATCAAAGGTTTTTGGCCTGAGATGCAAAAGTATGGTGCAGTCAATACACGATGTACGGTCACGGGAGAAAATACACTTAGAACTATGACGCTCTGGAGTAGCAAAGAATTGCTGGAAGAAAACGTAGACAAAGTGAGAGCCGCAGCTGGTTCGGCTGCAGGTATGACAGTAACAAGTGGTATGACTGGTCCACTCGCAGTCGAACTTGACTAATCTAAATACATTTTAACCAAGATATAATGCCTAGAGGATAATACATCAGTTAATTTATGGTCGGGCTTTTGGCCTGACCATAATCACTAACGCTAAACCTATCTTCAGACTTAAGTTAAAACTCGCTGAGTTCTCTTCTCTAACTATTCTGTAAAGTTCTGTCAGCTGTTAGAAGAGGCTCTGTATGACTCTTGAAATGCCTCTCAAGCTCCCCATCTGATGCACACTTCAAGAACAAATTTATTATATACTAACCCAATGAATTGAAAAGTGGACAAAGATGCAAAAGTGTTGCCTAATACCATTAGTTCAATAAATAAACTAAAAAAGGAGAGCAGAATGAACGTAGATCAAGTACTTGTAGCAGCTAATAATAGAATACACGATGTGTATAAAACACTTTATGTATCGATAGCTAGCTATTTGATAATTATTATCGGTTTAACAGTATCAAACTCTGGCGAGGTAGACTTAATCTGTTCTGTTATTGCGGTTGCAATTGCTATTGTACAAATCGCTGCGGGAGACGGTGCTATCAAAGATATTGAAGCTTTAAGAAATGATATGCCAAAGGAAATGCAAAATTCAAATTTTGCAGAAAGCTGGCGGTCACAGCCGGTTGGACTTTTTAGGTTATTGAATTTAATTGTGCCAATAGCTGTAAGTGGGGCAACTCTGATAACGATTTATAATTAATTCAATTTAAATATGAGTGGCATTTTCAATGTTAGTGGTCTTAACTATCATTTGAGGGCCACTCTAATATTTTTAAAGTAAAAATGTTCCGTTAGAAAACGGTTTTTGTTAATACTGAAAATATAAGAAAACTAACACCCTATCTGCTGCACACTCCAAGAACATACTACGTGCATACCCCTAGTGGTCTTGCAGAGGGGTAGACAAAACGGTAGACAAATATGTGCGTCTTGACATGAACTACACTTTGCCTAACATATTGATATTGCTTACTTTGATGTAGTCATTGGTGCATGTACGGAGCAATTAACTCTCTCCTTGGGCACCATTATAATTAACTGATAGCTTATGTACGTGGCTTTAATGGAACTTAGTCAAGGAGGGTAGACCAAAATGAAGCATATACATTCCAAAAACATGGAATATTTTATTTTTCAAAGCGTGTGCCGTCAGATTCAAGAGAACTATACAGAGTTAGTCGTTTAACCTATTCGCTTAAAACTAAATGTTTAAAATTAGCTAAGACTAAGGTCAGGGATGCCATTCATAAGTTAGAGATGTTTGGGTTGCAAGGTGTGCAGCAGATGGGGGTTTTATATCATCTACCTTATAGCTTCTTTGTAATAAATAAGACCCTTCATAGTATCATTACCCCAAGAGGTTTTTCCAACTTGTCTCATTCCCATCTTATTATAGAAACCGATAGCCTTATGATTGGTAGTTCTAACGGATAGATAGAGGTTGGTATCTATCATTTTGAAGAACTCTTCAAATATTTTCGTAGCGTGACCTTTACCTCTTTCATTAGATATCATCTGGTGAATGATACCTTCACCTCTTTCTGCATAAACTTTAGAGTTGTTACTTACTCTGGTTCTTCGTTTGTAAATGTTATAGGTAAGAACAACTCCATCCTCAAATATACATCTTCCCTCTTCTATTACTCTTTTGAGCTTATCAGTTCTTACATGAGGAAACCAAACCTTATACTTTTGATAATATGAATATACTTTTTCGAAATCATCTAATGTAGCGTGGTTCATAGTATAGACATATGCCTATACAAGTTTTATTCAAATATTTTGTAGCAGGTATTGGGCCTTCTATAACTTAGTTGCAAACATTTTTCCGTACCGCTTTAATGTCAAAATAAGGATAATCTAAAAAATCTATTGGTCATGGAAGAGGTGTGCAGTAGATGGACTGTTTTTGTAATGGTCTTCAAAACTTTATCATGAGATGCTTCTCAAAATTGAAAACGGAAGATATTATTCCACTATGAGATTTACAGTAATATTATTTTCCTTTCTTATTTTTTGTTTGGAGGCTACGATATAAGTCGGGGTAGTGAACTGCAAAGAGCCGCTGCTGCATATAAAGAGGGTGATTATGACACCGCTTTGCAGATATTTATACCATTAGCAGAAAAGGGAGATATAATTGCGCAATTTAATTTGGCGAAGATGTATCGTAAGGGAAGAGGCATTCCCAAAGATTATAAGACTGCTGTAAAATAGTTTACCCTTTCCGCTGAACAAGGCAGCGCTGAAGCGCAATATCATCTGGGGGTTGCACACAGTTTCGGACTCGGCGTAGTGCCTGACTATAAAATCGCGTTGAAATGGTTTAATAGGTCCGCGGAACAAGGTAATACGTTTTCTCAGTATCATCTGTCTAGGCTATTTTTTTAGGGAATGGGGTTCCAGAAGATAAAGTGTATGCGCACATGTGGGCAAATCTAGCTTCCTCAAGTGGATTTGAAATGGCTCAACAACTTCGTCAACTACTCACAGAGAAAATGACCTCACATCAAATAGAGAGGGCCCAAGAATTAGCCAGACAATGCTTTAAGAAGAATTATAAAAGATGTTAGAAAACTAACTACTTATTACCTTTTTTCGCCTTCACTCTGACACGCCTTAGTTGTTGCTTTGCCTTTGCTCCGAGCTTTGTTAAAAGCAGGATTGTGGCTAATGTTGCTACGAATATTATCATATTTTATATGTAGTAGGCCTTGGTACTTTTACAAGTTATTTGGCTACTCTTTATCTTCGGCAACCCAAGTACGGCATACATTTTGAATGTTGGAAGTTAGAAAAACATTCGTGAAGCAATAAAATACCTTCTTGTCATATTTTATAATATTAATAAAGGAATTGCCTGATATTTGTTGTTGAAATACTTCCCCGTTAGACAACACAACTTCAATGTCACTTTGTGATATTTCAACGTACTTTCCCTCTTTCTCTTTTTTGATTGAATATGTTTTTGCAAAGCTGAAAGATGTAAAGATTAGAGTAAGCACTGATGTCAGTAGCAAAAGCTTGTTCATTATTTATTCTCCCATTTACTGTTGATAGACCTCCATACAATACCTTGTTTCTGTAGAAACTGGTAAACTAACTAACTCCCCTTTTAGCAACTCATAGAAAGAGCTAAAAAGTTTTATAAATCAATGATTGGTTTAGATAAAACCTCTCTTAATCATAAACGAGTGTTAACCACTTTTCTTTTCGTAAGACAGGTAGGAGCTTATTACTGAATAGGGTTCGTTTATTACTTCTCACATGCTATATACATGTGTTGAATCTCTAAGTAACAGAAAGGAATAAAGACCATGATAAAATATAAGCTAACAACAATCTCCATATTAGCTCTTCTATTTCTATCAGCGTGTAATGATGGGGGAAATAGTGGGTACTGAGAAAGCTGTTGAAATAATTGATATCTATACTCATAAAGTTGAGAAGAGATTAGATAGACTGGGAACGTACTTAGTCTTTATCGTCATACCTTTGTTACTAATTATAGCAATCCAGCTAGGTGCTTTAATTATCTACTTTTTTAGTTCTAGCTAGGGTAGGAATGAGCCAAAGGGGGGTATGTAGATAGTTATATATGACCTCGTCGATAGATTATGATTTTTAAAAACGTATTCTTCATGTAAATTACTTCCATTAAAGCTATACATCTTCGTGTTAGGTGCCACCGGGCCACTTACTCTATACTAAGAACGATAAGGAATGTTTGAGCAACTCGTTAAAGAAGTAATATCTGACATATCACAAAGAGAGGACCGTCAGAGAAACAGAAGAGATGATGCTCAGCACCATTTTGAGTATGAAGTAAGATATCTTCTTACCGAGCTTTGGAAAGCATCTAAGAGTATTCCTTTTAGGGAAAGCAAGATTAATAGAAATAGGAATTACTACGCATCCCAACCAGAGCGTTATGGAGACTCTAATTAAACCTACAGACAGGTTATAGAGGCTTTTGAGGGCTTATTGAATCTCCGTTTGGCAAGAACATAACCAGAGAAGGTTTCTACGGCTCAGAGACTCTTACAGGAGTGCTTACAAGGTTTGTAGCCACCGATGAATTATTAGAAACAATGAATGAACTCGCCGGTCACCCGGATATAACATTGAAGCCAAATTTTCACAAAGAAGAATTTGTACTTCTTCGTAATACGATAGATGCACAGAAGCGCTTAATTGACTATGTTGATACACCCAAAACTACTGAATACAGAAATAACTTATTCAAAATAAACAGTGAATATGCACTTCATTGGTTTGATTTAAGAATTAAAGACCTAGAAGTTTCAAAGCTAGCGGCTTGACTTGAGAGAGATGAAACGACGTTACCAATAGATTTATCCAAACGGTTTCTCTACCGAATATTTACGCAAGGTTCCTTTAAAAAGGGTGGGCGTTTTTTATCGTGGTAGGTGGCAGAACGTACCAAAGGAATATAGGTCTTACATTACGATTGATTAAGGCTTTACGTCAGAATACGACTAATCTCAATTAAATCCACATATGCTCTACTACTCTATGAATAAAGATCTGGGTGAAGAAGATGCCTATAGTCGCGTACTTGATGGAGAGCATAGAGACATCGTTAAACAAGCCGTTAATGCAATGATACAAGCCGATACGCAGTTGCGGGCCTGTCTTGAAAACATTGATATAGATAAAATAGATATAAGTTGGAAAGATTTAAGAGAGAGGATTTTAATAGCACACAAGCTGATAGCCTCTTTGTTCTTTCAAGGTACTGGAAACGCATTGCAATTCGAAGACAGTCAGATAGTTGAAAATATTTTATTACAGACCACTGCTAGCAAAACACCTGCTTTACCAATCCATGATAGTTTTATTATGCGACAGCAATATGCTTCAGACTTGGAAGAAATGATGCGTAGAGCTTTTCATTCAAGATTTGGTAAAGATATTCCGATTAGTAGTGAAATTATCATTGAGCCACCACGATTGTTTGAAGATGATGGAACGCCTCGAACGGATGAAATGGCAGCAGAAGATAGAGAACATTCGCAATGGCTTGATAGAAATATTATGTGGCTTCATTCAAAATAAGGTACCATTTTGTTTAAGCTTTAATTTACTCATTTAAGAAAAAATAATGATTAAATAGATTAAAATCTGATAATAAAAATGAGAAAAGATATACGGAGGTTAGTATGAGTGATGATGAGGTAACAATGTCAATAAGAAAGTTCCTGAAGAAAGTGGGGATTACTTCACAACAGGAAATAGAAAAAGTATATAGTGGTTCGGGTAAGGTAAAAGTAAAAATGGTGTTATCTTGTGAGGAACTTAACCTAGAGCACGTAATAGAGGGAGAGATAGGAAAAGATTAAAAAGCTTTATCAACATTATAGCAATTCGATAATTAAGAAAATTAAGTGTAATAATGACAAAGAAATATATCTATAAAACAGAGTATCTTCAATGGGATGCAAGTGATGATATCTTAAATGCACTTGGTCAGGAAGGGTGGGAACTAGTCTCTGTAGTTTCCAAATCTTTAAATTATGTGGAGCAAAGCTCGGGAATACCAAATCCTCTCGATTTTTTATCTCCGGATAATCAGGCAGTTGAAAAGAAAGACCTGAAAACCATAAAGGCCTTTTTCAAGAAAGAGGTAATAAATTAATCAAAAATTTATTATAAGTAGAAACACAAAAATTGAGATAAATATTAAATAGAAATATTGTAAAAATTCTAGATAAAGGGTTTTCCGATATCTCTGCTGGCGAGGAAATGCTTATCTCATCGCCTGAGAAAATTTCAGAGTTTATTTATGCAATACCTAAAGGGGTTTTTTTGAGCATAAAAGAACTTAGGCAAGGCTTGGCAGTAAAGGCAGGTGCTGACAAGACTTGTCCAGTTACAACTGGAATATTTCTTAGAATGGCAATTGAACAGCATAAAGATGATGTTAATTTTCCTTACTGGAGAGTAGTTGATGAAAAGCATCCGGTAGTCAAAAAGTTAAATCTTGATGGAAGTCAAATTAAAAAGAAGAGAGTTAATGAAGGATTACCGCGATGAGAAAAATTCAGCTAACTCCGCAACCTCTTCACTCTCTGACAGATTATAAGCATTATTGAGTGACTGTTGGTTTTAAGAAAAATCATATAATTGAATTATGCACTATTTGTTAATTGTACATATTCTAGTAGGGGCGTTGGCTTTAATGGCTGCAGTTTCCGCAGTAGTATCTTCAAAGGGTAAAAAAGTTCACATTATAGCAGGCAGAACATACTTCTGGGGAATGACTATAATTTTTTTAACAGCCATACCCATGTCTATTGTTAGTGGTAAGGTTTTTTTGTTTCTTATTGCTATATTTTCATTCTACTTAGCTTATGCAGGAATGAGGTTTGCAAGAAACAGAACAGGAATAGCAAATATATTTGATTGGGTTGCCGTCGGTTTAATGATTTTATTATGGACGTTAATGTGGTGCTTAGCGATATACTATTTCATAAACAATAATTCTCAGTACATCACGCTTATTATTTTCGGGTTTATAGCAATTAGTCCGGGGTATACTGACTTTAGGGGTTACAGACATAAATCAGCTATCGGTAAGCAAAGAATTACTAGACATCTAACGAACATGTTAGCGGGTACGATAGCAGTAATCACGGCTGTATTAGTAACAAATATATATATTGAACCAGTCTTTATATTATGGATACTTCCAACAATAGTAATCACTCCGATAATTTTTTGGTGGAACAGGAAATATACTTTTTCAAACAAACCTATTTAGGAAAAAGTCGATTGAAGATAGCAGATATTATTTTTTATCTCATGAAATATGGAGACTTAATCTTTAGGAAGTATTGGGTTTACTCTTATTTATTTGGCTTCCTATTATTCTTTAATATTGTTTTGATGTTATGGATAGATAACTTTTAAAATATAGTTATATAAATATGTTTCTTATGCGCTCTAATTTAGAAGATAAAGAGAAGTATAAAGAAATTATGTTCTTGGTGTAACATCATCCACAAGAACAATATCTCTATATGCACAAACTTCTATGCTTGCTCCGGCATTCAACCTTGCTCAATATAGAGTTTTATCGCGTAGAGATAGGTAATCTAACTCTGTATTTTATTGTCTGTAGTCTCTTTTTTCATCTACCCTTACGCGCTGATACAACGTCTCAGGTAGATTGTAGGCTTGGTAGATATTGGTAGATATTGATGTTCTGTTTTGGTAAACAGTCTTCACGACCCACTTGACTCCTTTGAAGCCGAGATATCCCAACATGCCGAGAAACATTAAACTTGTCATTACACACATGGGATAAAGATAGCATTATTTTGTAATTTATCAAATGCGACATTTTGAATTGCTAGGAAATACCAAAAAAAACGAAGTTTTACCCAAATAGTGCATTTTTATTCCAAAAGTTGGAAATTATTACTTTTCAAGGCGTTGAAAGCAACAAACAATGGTTACTGTGGTTGTATTAAAATCAAGGAGATATACATGAGTGTAGCAAGAATAAATATGGTCGATTGGCGTTCTGAGGAATTATTTGTTGAAAAGACAAAAAACACAGCGTCAACAATGCGTCAATCTTTTCCAAATGCTGAGATAATGCTGCGCATTAAAACTACTCCCACATCGGTGGTGGCTATATCTGTCTATCCCAGTCAAGAAAAAGCTGATGAAGCAAGAGCCGAGTTGGACAAAAGAATGGCAGACTATGGGGATGCCGTCAAAGACCATTGGTTTCTAGAGGGGGAGGTTATATCTGCTCATATAAATGAGGAGTGGGTGAAGAATAGTATTAAAAGATAACTGGTATTTTTTACTTTAAAAATAAAAATACTACCATCCAATTACACTTTTCTGCTGGATACTCCAAAGAACATAAATATGACTTCCTTTTGCTTTCTTTAGCGAATGTAAGAGAAAATAAGTTGAATATTTTTAAAGAATTAGTTGTGTAACGAAGGTTATTGTAATAGACCTCGAGGTGGGTTCAGTTTTTTTCCTTATTTAGAGATTAGAGGAAATTTATTTTCCTCAAACAAATTTAAAACAATAAGGATAGAAATTATGACAAACGGAATGGTAAAATGGTTCAATTCAAATAAGGGGTATGGTTTTATACAACCCGACAACGGTGATAAGGATGTCTTTGTACATATAAGCGCCGTCGAAAAGTCTGGATTGAAAACCCTTTTAGAAAATCAAAAAGTTTCTTTTGAAATAAATCAGGATAAGGGTCGGTCATCTGCTGCCAACATAAAAGTTATTGGTTGATGAAAAAAGTAACTGTTTAAAAATCAATCTTTTGCATACCAAATAAACGTATGACTTCTTACAGTTTGTCCTGGGCGTGGGAGAGGTAACTGAATGAGAGCAAAAATAGTTCACTCTTAATACTAATGTATTAGAGTTTTATATCATACAAAAAGGGGAAAATCATGACAGAAGATATAGTGAGAACTGGAGGTTGTCTTTGTGGGAAAAGTCGTTACCAAACGAAGGGAGACTCTCCGAGAGCAATTATGTGTCATTGCCGTTATTGTCAAACATATACGGGAAGCGCTTTTGGAACGCAAGTCTGGTTTCCAGAAGATAAGGTTACCTTAACCTCTGGAGAACTATCGAAATATGGAAATAATACTGAGTCAGGAAATGTAGTAACCTTAAATTTTTGTAAAAATTGTGGTTCTACCATCTTTTTGAGCCTTAATGTTTTTCAAGGTATGGTAGCTATTCCGGGAGGAAGCTTTGACCCTCCAACATTCTGGTTTGAACCACAAGTTGAAAATTTTTGTCGTACAAAAGCACCATTTATACAAACTTCTACTGCTGAAAAACACGATACACATCCAATGTATAACCCGAAAACGCCCGATAATCACCCGGTGAAATAACTTGTTAAATTGCGTAAATCAAACACTTAGCCCACTTGGGCTTCTCCGAGACTTAATAATTAAGAAGGGAATTTTGAAATGAAAACAAAAATACCACCACCATTTATAGCACTTGTAATGATAGCCATAATTTATTTATCTTCCCTCATTATTGAACCAATTGCTTTTGGTTATCAAACAGTAATCAGTATATTAGTTGTTGTTATTGGCTTGTCATGTGCCATACCTTCTTTTCGGTTGTTTGCAAAACATAAAACAACCATTAGTCCTTTTACCCCTTCAGAAACTACTGCACTCGTAACAGAAGGCATGTATCGTTATTCAAGAAATCCCTTGTACTTAGGGCTTGTCTTATTAACGATTGCAGCAACAATTTTTTTCGGAACTTGGTTAGGAGTTGTAATCGTTGTAGCGTTTATTTTTCTCCTAAATCTTTTGCAAATTTTACCTGAAGAGAAAGCCCTTCTAGATATTTTTGGCGAAGAATATGTGGAGTATCAAAAAAAGGTAAGAAGGTGGATTTGATAAATACTTTTAAGCATACTTAATGACTACGAAAATATAGAATGGTGAAGGGCTATTTATTAGGACAAATCACTATTAGTGATAAAAGCCAATATAAAATATATGATTCTAAAATCGGAAAAGTAATCGAAGAGTTTGGAGGAAAGTACCTAGTGAAAGGCGGATTGCGGATTATTAAAGAAGGTAATCCTTCCTTTCAAAGAGACGTCTTAGTTGAGTTCAAAGATGTCAAAACTGCTCAACGTTTTTGGATTTCATTTTCTTCTGTTATAGATGCTAAATTTTTACAGCCACAGTAATCACAAATTATATACGTCAAAGGTGCCTAATTTATCAATTAAATTTTGCTCATTTTCAACATAGAAATTGATTAAAAATCATTTAAACTCACAATTTTAGCTTGAAATCTTTTGAGTTCTCTTATGACCTAAACCAGCCTCAATCCATGGTTCATCCATTGTGCAGGTAGACAGGTCAGCTAAGTCGAAAAATGCTTTCATTGTTTGACCTGACGGTTCTACGTTTGGTCCCCATGAGCCATCATGCTGTACTATAATTGCCACTACATTAGGATTTTGCCAATAAAACTTTGCATCGTCGACACCTGAATTAGATTTAGCATTTTTACAAAAATTCAATGCTGCGATACCAAAGTCATCTCTACTAGCACCACTTTTCATTTCCCATTTTGAGACCTGCAACATTTAATGTTCCTCCCTTATTAAGTTTCATGTATGAATTATTACAATAGGATTAAATATTGTCATCAATTTTTGAAATAGTTTTCAGATAGTGCACATAAGTATAAATATCGTAGCTTTGAAACTTTAGCGGTAGGGTGAAATCGTATCTGCAGCACACCTTAACAAGATACTTCCTATAAACGCCCTATGTTCCATGCGTTGGAGGGGTAGACCAAATAGTATACAATGATGGTATTATTTTATAAATAATGGTATGGAGTTGAAGCTCAGTAGTCGGGTAATTGGCGTTGTTTTTATGGTAGACGCCCCGGGCTCAAAATCCGCCGGTAGTGATATCGTGAGAATTCGAGTCTTTCCTTGGGCACCATCATAATTAATTTTAAGCTTGTGTACTTGGCTTAGAACTGCCAAATAGGTACTAGTCTTTCCAAAAATTTAAGTAATGCACCTAAAAATTTTGAATTTAGTGTCGTTTGTGTTATATAATAGAGAGGGGACAAACTAGAGTAGGCGAGATCAAGTCATCCTACTGGTTTGTTTCCTTCCATGTAGTCCAAGCCAAACAATAGCTATTTTTTTTGCACCCCTAGTCTGTTGAATGTAGACTGTATGCATGAATTACTAGTTTAAACTGACTTTATTATTAACCTTTTTATTAAATTTTTACTACGTCCCTCCTTCAAACTCTGCAGATATAAAAAAAATTATAGATGATTTTACAGATAATCCAGAGAGACGATGGCAATTTTATACAGATCAGGTAATGGGTGGAGTTTCTGAGGGTAGGGCAAGTATACGAACTAGCCCTGAGGGACCATATGTGAGATTAGAAGGATTAGTTAGCACGGCAAATAATGGAGGGTTCATTCAAATCAGAACAAAGATAACGAATGGAGTAAAAAATGCGGAGGGTATTTTACTTAAAGTTAGGGGAAATGGAGATAAATACTACATACACTTAAATACAAATGAAACCATTTTTCTACCCCAGCAATATCGTTACTATTATCAAGCAATTTTTCCAACATCTAAAGATTGGACCGAGGTTAAACTTCCTTTCTCAACTGAATTTAAAAGATCAAGCGCGAAGATAAGCAATAGTTTCGATGGAAACCAAATTAGAACTATCGGGATACTAGCTTACGGTAAAGACCATTATGCTCTTTTAGAGGTTAGCTATTTATCATTTTATTAATTTTTACAAAACACAATTTCCACGAAATAATGCGTTTAATATGAAAATCAATTGACACCCATTCTTCAACGCCGAAAAACATAATTTTTATCTAATTTCAGTATCAAATTTTTTTCATTCTTTAAGGGCATTACTACAAGAAGGTGATATGTTTTAATAAATGAGAAGTATATTTTAGAATGTAAGAAACAGACTCAGTTTTGATCATCTTGTTTAAACATAAAGACACCTAAAACAATTAGGATCACATGAAATGCTAGAAGAAATGGCAAAATAATAACGCTTGTTTGAATCGCTGAGGGTTCGGATGTAGCTAATAATGTAAAGCCAATAGCTGTTACTACAGTTAAAAGACCAGATAACCACTTGGGGAATATAGTTGTTCTAAAAAACCCTATGCCACTTATACAAACTCCTAAAATGGTTGATGAATAAGCTGTAACAGCGATAGCATTTGCCACATCACTTAGGTTTGCTCCTGCTCTAAAAGCATCCGCTGCCATCGCCATTGACATACTTGCTACAATGATTATTAGTCCGCCATCTATGAAATAGTTTCTTTCAATTCGCCTTGCCATCAATATTGCTATTGGAAGCGAAAAGAATAGATACGCAAAAAACTGTTCTGCTCTAGCTTGATCTAAAATTGCCGCTCCATCAGGACCTAAACCCAGATAAACAATGAAGGGTGTCAACCCAGCTGTAACAAATAACAAACTGTTAGCAGTATTAATATTCATAAAGAGATCCTTATTTAATTATCAATCTTTTTATTGGTCTTCAGCATTACGGAAAGTGCTTACTTATAAATTCTCTTCAAATTTAAATAGGTACTCTTTTTTTATTCCAGTGTAATAGCCTAAGCTAAAGGATGATGAAACCACAAGTAAGACCCCTAGTGAGTGCCAAATATACCATTCCAACATTTTGTAAAATACTCCAAATAATAAACATGTTGACATACCCGACTAAATTAGTCAAGAATGAATCATGAGTAATTAAGTCATATTTAAAAATAAATCGTTTTTTTGAAAGTGGGATGAAATGATCGATGATGATAATTATGAAATACCGGTCCGTTCAATTGATTGGGTGTTCGACGTTGAACAATGGTCTTATGAACATACAACATATTTTGAATTCCTTGAGACACACTTAAAAAGGTTTATTCCCTCGGAGAAAGATTATGAATAGAGGATCTTAAAATGAATCAAAAATTAAGGGGGCTACACCTGTTGCAGTGCTGTCTGATTTATCGACTGAAGAGCATCTGGCCGTTTACTATTTTAGATGCACTTTCGAAACCCCTAGTGTACTGATGGATATACACAGCGAGTTTTGCTCATATCTAGGTGAGAAATTAGCAGACAGGACTATCGGAGCCTTGCACGCTTTAATAACTAAACTTCAAAAAGATGGAAGAAGGAAGCTTACAAGGCATCAACTATCGTGTAACTGTGTTGGATTGGATGAAAATTGTTTTGCCCATCTTGTTACAATGGCCACTAAAAATGACAAAAAAGATGCAATGCTTATTGCAGTTTTATTGTCTGACGCAAATGTCGCCGCTGAGCTTGTTTATATGGCACAAGACCTTGGACAGGGTATAAGAGAATTAGTAGATAAAATTTCATCTCTTGATAATGTATTTTTTCTTACACCACAATTAAATATCAAACATAATTGAACTCGACACAAGGAAGCTCCACTATTTCGCTCTTACCTTATATAAATGAAACGGAATTAAAATGAGCTCAATGTTAAAAAGAAGCTTTATAAAAACAATAACATGGAGAGTAATAGCAACTTTGGACACATTTTTTATATCATGGTTTATAACTGGGAAATTGGCTTTTGCTGGGGCAATTGCGAGCCTCGAAATTTTAACGAAAATGTTTCTAGACTTTTTACATGAACGAGGATGGGCAAAGATAAAATGGGGTAGGCTATAATGGATAAGAAACAAACTTTAAACCCAGATTGGTTAGAAAAATATGCCCACAGAGTTATTGAGCATATGAATGAGGATCCCCAGAATACCATTGTATCAACATTGAATGCGCAACTTAAGATTGAGGATCCTGAAGCAAGAATGGTTGAATTGCGTTCGGATGGCTACTTCGTCGCGTCCAACGGTATTCGTTTCTTTTTAAAATTGGAAAAAGAATGTCAAACTCCTGAAGAATACAAAAATGAGTTGGTAAAAAATGCAAAAAAATACAGAGCTTTTGAACTCGGCGAACCCAAAAAATAAACTATGGAAAAATAAAAATAATGGACGCACTAGAAAATATCATCAACAGACAATCCTCGCGATTTTTAGATGAACCTATTCCAGACAGGGAACAACTCCAAAAGATTTATCAAGCAGCACTTAGGGCCCCAGATCACGCTAACTTGAAGCCAAGCCGTTTTATTGAGGTTTCAGGCTTAGGTTTAAATATGCTGTCAGAGGTCTTTGTGACTTATGCAAAAAAACACATTGAAAATATATCGGCAGAAAAGCTAGAAAAATATGAAAAAGCACCTTTTAGAGCTCCACTTATTATAATTTTAATTTCTGAAACTAAGCCCCACAAAAGCGTTCTACCTGTGGAACAGCTCTTGTCCACTGCAGCTGCTGGTCAGAACATTTTATTGGCGCTGAACGCCATGAATTTTTCGGCAATATGGAGAACTGGGATTTTCGCCTTTAATTCTGAAATAGGATCCATGTTAGGCCTTAATAAAAGTCAGCAAATTATTGGATATTTATATATAGGAACAACAAAAGAGAAAAAACGTCAGATTCCAAATGTTGATCTAAAAAAATATGTACAGACGTTAAAAAGTCTTTAACCTCGATATAAAATAAGGGAGTGTCTTCAAGTGAGTTCAAAATTAGGTTCTTTCAAAACATTAATATCATCTATTCCTGAGTTTTGTACATCCCATTGGCTATTGAGAATGCCGTTAGTTATAATATTTCTACAGCAAGGACTTATGAAGTTGCCTTTTGATCTAGACGAGGCTTCTTCTTATGGGCTACCACCTTTGGTTTGGTGGATAGTGATCGCAGGTGAACTTGGAGCAGGTCTTGGTCTACTTTTAGGAGGCCTTTTTAATACAAAAGTATTAGCTTGGATTGGAGACCCCATTACACGTTTTAGCGGTTTCACTATTGGTTGTATCACAACAGGTGTTATCTGGATAGGAGAGCCAGAAAGCTTTTTGGATGTTTTGCTCTATGATAATCTTCATGTCTCTATATGGGTTGGAGGATTATTCTTTGCCCTGAGAGGTAACAGGGCATAAGCCTTTACAAAAAAATAACTGAAACAAATAGTAAAACAAATGATTAAACGATTAAGTAATCCGATTTTGTTTATCTTATCGGCAGCATTTTTATTTGGGCTGGGAAGTGTTCTCAGTAAAAAAGTTGGTAATACTTCAGCTAGTGATAGCATTCACCCTTTCCAAATTGTATATGCCAGATTTTTTTTTGCCTTTATAATCGTCAGTGTATTAGTTTTTTTTAAGAAAATTAAGTTTAAAAGCCCTAACTTACCAATACATATCACAAGGTCTATATGCGGTTGGTCAGGGGTCGCTATCTTGTTTAGTGGGGTAATATATATTCCTGCATCAGATGCTGTTGCTATAACATTTTTAAATCCTGTGTTTGCAATGTTATTAGCTATTTTTGTATTAAAAGAGCGTTTTAAAATTAATAGGTGGATAGCTGTTGTTATCTCGCTTCTGGGTACAGTTGTCTTGCTTAGGCCATCTTTAGATTTTGGAAGTAACCTCTTTGCTTATTTGTGCCTCGCAGGAGCATTTATCATGGGAATAGAAATCTTATGTATAAAAGTTCTCTCAGAGAGAGAGCCTTTTTTGCAGATTTTATTCATAAATAACTTGATAGCTACGCTTATAGGTGTTTTCCCAATGATACTTTTTTTTAAAACTCCAAATATAATTCAATTAATTGAACTTGTGACGATAGCTGGGGCTATGGTCTTAGGACAGTTTTTCTTTTTAAACGCAATGAAAGGCACAGAAACAACTTTTATTGCACCTTTTTTCTACTCGACACTTGTTTTTGTTATGATTTTAGACCTTGCTCTTTTTGGTGTTATTCCCGACATAATTAGTTTAATTGGCGCATCTCTGATAATACTGGGGGGAATATTCATTAGCTTGAGAATTAATTTTAAGGTCTTTAGCTAATGGGTATTTACAGGACAGAATTCACTCCAATATAAAATTAATTTCAAATTCTCTTGATTAATAGAAAACAAAATTTTTAAATAGGACGATATAAAAAAGGATTTATAAAATGAAAACGTCTACTGAATATTTGAAAGAAGCTAATGCATTAGTTGAAAAAATTGATGTTGAGAAAGGCATTGACCGACATAAATCGGGAGAAGCGATTTTCATTGATGTTCGAGACAGTGCAGATATTGCGTCCACTGGAACGATAAAAGGGTCGTTACAAATTCCACGTGGGTTTATTGAGTTTGCAGCCGATGAATCAACGCCATTCCACAATAAAGCGCTATTTAAAGATCAAGAGATTATTTTAGTGTGCGGTGCAGGTGGTATGGCTGCGCTAACTGGAAAAACCATGATTGAAATGGGCTACAAGAATGTAAAAAACGTTGGAGGAATCGGAGACTGGATCAAAGCTGAAGGTCCTATGGAAAAATAATCTTGTAACTTTTCGATTAGGGTTCCAATGATAGGGTATAGGTCTAAATCGGGGAGTTTCTCTAGCTAACTTTCGGAAAATTGATTTAAGGGACTTTGGCTGACAAAATGAGTATAGATGATTATACCATAGCTTTTATAGGTTTAGGAGAAGCGGCATCTACAATTATCTCAGGATGGGGAAACCTTCGAAATAATCAAATAAAGGCCTACGATATTAAATTGCATTCAATTGAAACTAGAGAAGAAATAGTTGCTAGAGCGGATAAACTTAATATCTTTATTAAATCTTCTTTAAAAGAACTGGTAAGAGATTCTGATCTAATTTTTTCCACAGTTACCGCTGATCAAGCTACAAATGTGGCAAGGGAGTCGAGCCAATTTTTAAAAGAAGGGGTATATTTTTTTGATCTCAATTCATGTGCGCCTTCTTCGAAAAAAAAATCATGTAAAAGTATTGAAGCAAATGGAGGGTGTTACGTAGATGTGGCGGTTATGGCACCAGTTTATGCCAAAAAACACCTTGTTCCTCTCATAATTTCTGGAGATAAAGCTTTTCATGCACACGCTATCTTAGAAAAACTTCCAATGGATGTAAAAATTATTGAGGGGCCCGTTGGTAAGGCATCTTCGATAAAAATGGTCCGCTCGATATTGGTTAAGGGGTTAGAGGCTCTTACCGCCGAGTGTGCTCTCGCAGCAGTCGAAGCAGATGTCTTAGATGAGGTATTCAATTCATTATCGGCTGAGCATCCCCACTTTGATATTATCAAGCATTCTATTTACAATTTCGAGAGAAGCCTTTCTCATGGTAAGCGTAGATCAGAAGAGCTCAAAGAGGTATCAAAAATGCTTGAAGATTTGAGCCTTGCAAATCATATGTCAAAAGCAACTGCCATTTGGCAGAATAATATTGGTTCATTAGAAAAGACAAATTTAATGTCGGAAATCAAAGAAAATTTTGTTTCTTTTGCTAAACAGTTATCTGCTGAGCTTAGAGACATAAATGAGTAATAATATTTTTAGACCTTTTCAAAATTATTATTTAGAATTAAGAGGAACTAATTAATTAGGATCTCTTTTATAAATGACTGAAAAAGAATACGATAAAATCCCTGGCACCATTGTTTTTGATGCGGATAAATCAAGAGAGGGGTATCATTTAAACCAATTTTGTATATCACTCAGGTTGCAGGAAAATAGAGACGCCTTCAATCAAAATGAAGAGGCTTATCTTGACGCCTACCCTATGTCTAAGGAACAGCGCGAAGCTGTTTTGACGAGGGAGTGGAATCTACTATTAGAATTGGGAGGTAATATTTATTATACCTCCAAATTAGCGGCTAACGATGGGATTAATTTCCAAAATCTTGCGGGACGAATGACTGGTATGGGTGTAGATTCCTATCGTGAGATGATGCTTAAAGGAGGACGTTCAATAGAAGGCAATAGAGATAAGTCTGAGTGGGGAGAAGATTAATGGCTAAGATTATAGCGGGAGTAGGATGCTCACATGTGCCAGCAATTGGTGTTGCGATGGACACGGGTATAACGAATGAGGAATATTGGAAACCAGTTTTCGAAGGATTTAAAAAATCTAGAGAATGGATGAAAAAACAAAATCCTGATGTAATATTTCTCGTTTACAACGATCATTGTACCGCTTTTGATGCTAGATGCATCCCCACCTTTGCGCTTGGGTGTGGGGCTGAATTTCAACCTGCAGATGAAGGATGGGGGCCTAGGCCAGTACCAGCAGTAAAAAACCATCAAAAAATGGCGAGCCATATAGCACAATCTTTAGTGCTTAATGAATTTGATATTACAATCATGAATGAGATGGAAGTTGATCACGGTCTTACCGTTCCTTTGTCAGTGATGTTTGGAGATATAAAGCAGAATGATGAATGGCCTTCTCTAGTCATTCCACTTTGTGTAAACGTTGTTCAATACCCAGCTCCCACTGGTAATAGGTGCTATAATCTGGGTAAAGCTATCCGGAGAGCCATTGAGAGTTATGAAGAAGATTTAAATGTTATTATTTTTGGAACAGGCGGTATGAGCCATCAGTTACAGTATAAGAGGGCTGGGCTTATTAATTCTGATTGGGACAAGCGTTTTCTCGACCTTATGACAGAGGATCCAGTTGGAGCCAGCCAAATCACGCACCTTGAGTATCTGAGGGAAACTGGTAGTGAAGGAATTGAAATGGTGATGTGGTTAATTATGAGAGGTGCTTTGAACGAAAATGTAACCGAAGTCCATCGCCACTATCACGTTCCTGCCTCTAATACAGCTGTTGGACATATAATTTTAGAAAATAATGCATGAGGAAAAATAAATGAGAATTTGTGTTGCGGGAGCCTACGGTGCATTTGGCCTAAAGCATTTAGATGCCTTAAAAAATATTGAGGATCTAGAGGTTGTCTCTGTTATGGGGCCAAACAAAGACAAAATAGCGGCTCTTGCGAAGGAACGGCACATAGAACATTTTAGTGATAGTCTTGAGGAGTGCATTTCTTTAAAAAATGTTGATGCTGTTATTCTATCAACTCCTACCCAGATGCACGCTAATCAAGCGATAAAGTGTATGGATGCCGGCAAACATGTTCTCGTAGAAATACCAATGGCTGACACTTTAGCTGACAGTAATCGTATTGTTGATAAGAAAAGAGAGACTGGACTTATCTGCATGGCTGGCCATGTGAGGAGGTTCAATCCATCCCATCAATGGATAAATAAAAAAATCAAAGAAGGTGAACTTAAAATTCAACAAATGGATGCACAAACCTACTTCTTTCGCAGAACAAATACTAATGCAAAGGGTGAACCTAGATCTTGGACCGATCATCTACTTTGGCATCATGCCTGCCATACGGTTGATCTATTCCAGTACCAAACACAAAGTAAAGTGGTGAAAACCTTTGGTTTGCAAGGGCCTTTACACCCAGAACTCGGTATAGCTATGGATATGTCTATCGGGATGAAAACCGAAGATGAGGCAATTTGTACTCTTTCTCTCAGCTTTAACAATAATGGGCCTTTTGGTACGTTTTTCAGATATATATGTGATAATGGAACATATTTAGCGAGATATGATGATCTTTATGATGGGGACAATAAACAGATTGATTTGAGTGGGGTTGATGTTTCAAACAATGGTATAGAGTTAATTGATCGAGAATTTATTTCCGCTATCAAGGAAAACCGCCAACCAAACGCGTGTGTTACCGATGCTATTTCAGCAATGCAAACTCTTGATAAAATAGAGAGAGATTTACACAGTGACTGAAAATAAAACAGCACTGATACTTTCAGCACATGCCGCAGATTTTGTTTGGCGTTGCGGGGGTGCTATAGCACTTCATCAAAAGCTTGGATATAAAGTTACCATAGCTTGCATGTCATTCGGTGAGAGAGGTGAGAGCGCTAAGCTATGGAAGCAGAGCGGAATGACCTTAGAAAAGGTAAAAAGCAATAGAAAAAGTGAAGCAGAAAAAGCAGCTGAGGCACTAAACGCCCATGATATTATTTTTTTTGATCTCGGTGATTACCCCTTGGAAATTGACAAGCAAGCAAAGTTAAAAATAGTAGATCTCATTCGAAGTATTCAGCCAAATTTCATGATGAGTCATTCTAAATATGACCAGTATAATACTGATCATATGCTGATGACTAAGATAGCGATTGAGACACGTATGATTGCGCAGGCTTGGGGACATAACCCAGGGGAAAAGGTGCTTGGAGCGCCTCAACTATACTTATTTGAACCCCACCAAACCGAGCAAATGGGTTGGAAACCCAATGTATTCTTAGATATCACAGAAGTTTGGGATAATAAACGAAAAGCAATTGAGAGCATGGAAGGGCAGCATCACTTGTGGAATTATTATACTAATTTGGCAGAAAACCGCGCAAATCATTTTAGGCGCAATTCAGGCGGGATGGCTGGAGGTCGTGTTGCTAAATATGCTGAAGCATTTGAGTCAATGTATCCAGTCTGTAAGGATGAGCTTTGATGGGAGGAGTCGTAGTGCAAAGCTTTGAGCGAGTAGAGCAAGAAATTATTGATGGATTACAATCCTGCGGAGTATCTACCATCCATGAAGCACAAGGAAGAAAAGGTTTGCTGGCAAGTTATATTTCGCCTGTAATTCCGGGAAAAAGAATTGCAGGATCAGCTATAACAATATTAGCGGCTCCTGCCGATAACTGGATGGTGCACGTAGCAATCGAACAAATAAAGCCTGGTGATATAATGATATTGGGTACGACATCTCCCTCAGATGCGGGGTATTTTGGAGAATTGCTAGCGACATCCGCAATTGCCAGAGGTTGTAGAGGTTTTGTGCTTGATGGTGGCTGTCGAGATATTGCAGAATTAAGAAAAATAGGTTTTCCAGTTTGGTGTAAGGCCCACAATGCGCAAGGGACTGTGAAAGAGGTTATTGGTTCAGTAAATATTCCTATTGTTTGTGCAGGAGCGTCTGTTGATGCAGGTGATGTAATAGTAGCTGATGATGATGGAGTGTGTATTGTTAAGAGAGACGAAGCAAAAACGGTTCTCGGACTAGCACAAGAAAGAGAAGAGCTCGAAGTTGAAAAACGAAAAAAATTAGCTTCCGGTGAACTGGGATTAGATATCTATAATATGCGAGAGAAGCTAAAGAAATACGGTTTAAAATATGTCTGAAGGCACCCCAGCGATGTGGATGAGAGGAGGAACATCAAAGGGGCTATATTTTTTAAAAGACGACATTCCGAATGATATTGCGAAAAGGAAAGACTTTTTACTTTCTGTTTTTGGTTCTCCAGATAATTTACAAATAAATGGTGTTGGAGGAGGAAACCCTTTAACGTCTAAGGTTGCCATTGTTTCAAAATCAAAAAGGTCTGATGTTGATGTTGACTACCTGTTTCTTCAGGTTGCTGTCGATGATTACGTGGTATCCTCAACCCAGAATTGTGGCAACATACTCGCTGGTATTGCGCCCTTTGCAATAGAGCGAGGATTGATAAAACCGGAAAAAGATAAAACATCCGTAAGAATTTTTATGGAGAATTCAAAACAAATTGCTATTGCCACTGTTGACACCCCGGATGGTACGTTAACTTATAATGGAAATACATACATAGATGGTGTTACTTTGCCAAGTTCGCCCATTTCATTAGAGTTTCTGGATATTGAGGGATCTCTATGTGGTGAGCTTTTACCGAGCGGTAATATAAAAGATGAAATAGACGGATATACTGTAACAATGATTGATAACGGAATGCCATGCGTAATTATTGAAGCAAGTCAACTAGGTCTTAATGGCAACGAAAAAGTCGAGGAACTGGAACAAAATAATGCTCTGAGAGGAACTCTTGAATCCCTTCGACTTAAGTGTGGAAAGATAATGAACCTTGGAGATGTGAAAGAGAAAACGGTACCGAAAATGACAATTGTGAGCAAACCTCTAAACGATGGTATGATAAATACGCGAACATTTATTCCGCACCGGTGCCATCGCTCTATCGGTGTTTTTGGTGCAATTTCAGTCGCAACGGCTTGTCTGATAGAAGATACTCCTATCAATAAATTGTCGATAATTCCTAATGGTGAAAAAAAATTATGTTCCATTGAACATCCCTCAGGACAGATGCATGTTTTAGCAGAGTTGGGAGATAAAAAACTCAAATCTACAGCTATTTTAAGAACGGCCCGAAAGCTATTTGATGGTATTGTATTCCCCCATAAAGAGAGTGAGAAGGCTAATTGAAATCATGGATGCAGATTGGCTACCTTTTCACCCTAATCCTCGTAAACCAAAGTTCAAGGTACCCCAAGGTGCAGTAGATGCCCACTGCCATGTTTTCGGTCCAGCTGCTCGATTCCCATTTGCTTCAGAAAGAAAGTATACCCCCTGTGATGCATCCAAAGAGCAATTATTTGCACTTAGAGATTTTTTAGGTTTTGAACGCAGCGTGATAGTGCAGGCGACTTGCCATGGAAAAAATAATGATGCCTTGGAGGATGCTTTGCTGAATTCAAATAATATGGCTAGAGGAATTGCCACAGTTGGACCAGAAATCGATGATCAAACCTTAAAGCGCTTAGACCATGCAGGTGTCAGGGGTGTGAGATTCAATTTTGTAAAAAGGCTAGTAGATAATACGCCGAAAGATATATTCAAAGATATATCGAATATGATCGCAGAATATGGATGGCACATTGTTGTATACGTCGAGTCACAAGACTTAGAGGAGCTGATTCCCTTTTTACAAGCACTTCCAACACGTGTAGTTTTTGATCACATGGCACGACCAGATGTAGCGAAGGGCACCAATGGTAAGGACTTTAATTTATTAATGAAGCTAATGGAAACAGAAAAGTTTTGGTGCAAAACAACTTGTCCTGAAAGACTTACTAAAGTCGGACCAGAAGAAAACTATTCCGATGTTTTACCGTTTATGAAAAAACTTGTGGAAAACTTTCCTGACAGAGTTTTATGGGGCACGGATTGGCCTCATCCGAATATGAAGTCGCATATGCCTGATGACGGTCAGCTAGTGGACATCATAGAACTCTTTGCTCCAAAAGAGGAAACACAGAAAAAACTCCTGATTGATAATCCATTAGCTCTTTACTGGAATGATTGAACCAAATTAGCCCTTTTTGACTTTTGCTTTGAAAAGCATCATGCTAATGACGGTAACCAAAGAACAATGCCTGGAAAAGAAATCAAAACGGCAATTGTAAAAGCATCCGCAATAAAAAATGGAGTTACTCCTTTAAAAACATCTTGCACACTTAGGTCATCTCGGACACCAGCAACGACGAAGCAATTTAATCCAATAGGTGGCGTTATCAAACAGAACTCTGCCATTTTCACAACCAGTATACCAAACCATATCGCGCACATAGTGCCAGACATTCCAAATGCACTATCAGCGGCTGATACAGTTTCACCTCCATTTAATGCCATAACAGCTGGGTAAACAACTGGTAGTGTTAATAGCAACATACCTATGGCATCCATGAACATGCCGAGAACAGCATATCCAAGTAATATGCAAACCAATATCAGCACAGGAGACATATCCAGCGATGTAATCCAAGATGAAAATGCATCTGGAAGCTTCGCAAAACCGAGGAAGCGAACATAGATTAGCACACCCCAAATAATGGTAAATATCATTATAGTTAATTTTGCAGTTTCTAGAAGAGCTTCCTTAAGCTGTTTTATTCGCATGCCTCTGTAAATAGCCATTAAAAACACAATAAAAGCACCTATGGCCCCTCCCTCTGTAGGTGTTCCCCATGCATCACCGAATGGGTTATAAACGAAAAAGATTATTATTATTATAACGGCAACAATTGGAAAAGCTGGTGCTAGGCTTTCAAAACGCTCTTTCCAAGTAAATCCGCTAACGGGAGGCCCAACGTTCTTAAAATAAAGAGCAATGCAAACAATTAATCCGCCATAAACTAATGCTGAAACCGCACCTGGAATAAACCCAGCTAGCAATAATTTCCCCACATCCTGTTCGACTATTATAGCATAAATTACAAGAATTGCAGAGGGGGGTATTAAAGACGCTAAAGTGCCACCAGCAGCAACAACACCAGCCGCAAATTGTTTGTTGTAACCTATTTTTAGCATCTCTGGAATTGCAATTCGTGCAAATACAGCAGCTGTTGCAACAGAGGCTCCTGATACTGCAGCAAATCCTGCGGTTGCAAAAACAGTGGATACTGCCAGGCCACCTGGCACCCAAGCAATCCATCGTTTGGCAGCCTCAAACAGAGCAGATGTCAACTTTGCATAATAGGCTAAATATCCAATTAAAATAAAAACGGGTATTAGACTTAACACGTGGGCGCTTACTTTAGAGTGAGGGGTGAGACCAGCAACCTTGACGCTTATCTGAAGTGCTTTAAAAAAACGATTAGGATCATAATCAAACCCATTCCAACGAAGCCAAACCAAACCAATAAACCCAGCTAAACCCGCAGCAAATGCTACACGCATACCTAGAACAACAAGAAGCAACATTCCTCCGCTCACCCATAGACCTATAGTTATATTTTCCATCAACTAGATCTATCAATTGCATTGGTCTCAAGTTTTGCTTGTTGAGAGGCACTTAAGACTAAAGGTACTGCTGATGGTTGATCCAATCCTAATACTAAAGCTCTTGTATAGCCAATAGCTTGCAAAAATAGACGAAGGGCCAGAACACTAAAAGCAAAGGGAACCACAAGCTTAGAAGGCCAAATAGGCAATCCAATATCAATAGAACTATCTCGACTACAAAAAGGACGCGCACAATCAAATGACCTATCGAAATGCACCCACGCACCCCATGTAAGTGCTAAGATAAGGACTAGGATAAGAACTATCGACAGCAATTCAAAGAGCCAAAGAGCCCGCCCTCTTAAAAAAGAAACAAAAATGTCCATCCTAATATGACTTCCATCTCTTTGCACATAAGATACACCCATTATTGCTATTATAGGCATTGCAGCCTCTATATAATCAACGTATCCAGCTAGGGGAGCATTAAAAAATTTTCGACCCGTAACAGAGTAAACGGCCAAAAACATAAGAGACAAAATCGCTACGCCACTTATCAAAGCACAAAATTTCTCAAGCTTTAGCAGGTATCTGTCGAGGTGACTCAATAAATGCCCATCCTCAATTACCGCAACTTGGCCAGCCATTAGATAATCCTTAGTTGAAATGGTTAGGTCAAAACAAATTGACCTAACCATAAGTCAGTATTAGTTTGAAGCCTTTGCTTTAGCCAAAGTCTTCATAACTAAATCGTACAATTCTTGACCTGGCAACCCTTGGGCTTCCATATCCTTTATCCAGGCATCACGAATAGGATCAGCTGCCTTTTTACGAAACTCTGCAATTACTGAATCGCTTATTTCTATCTTTTTAACACCTTTTTCAGCAAGTACGGAATCCCACTTGCTTAAAAGTTTCCCATAATTATCTAGATAGTGTTCAAGTGCTTCTTCTATTGATCCATCAAGCGCGTTCTTATGTTTAGATGATAGTCCTTCATACGCATCAATGTTGACTACTACTGGGCAATTTACTGTCCCTGGATTAAGGTTTGCTGTCCACCAGTCGGCTTGATTGATTGTTCCAAATGATAGATGTGCGTGTTGCGCGAAGGCTACTGTATCGACGACGCCTGACTCCATTGCTTGATAGGCCTCTGTAGCAGTTACTGACGTCGGCACGGCTCCAACTGCTTTAAATGCCTGACCTAAACCACCAGTTGCTCGCACTCTCATGCCGTTAAACTCTTCAAGAGTATCTCTTGGATCCCCAGTTCCCACCAAGTTATATTGTGGCATAGGTGAAGTCATAAGAAGCTTTGCATTCCATTGTTCCATTTCCTTGGTCGCTGCTGGATGTGCATATACAGCGCTTGAAACAGCTACTTCTTGCTCTAAAGTCTCCACTCCTAGAAAAGGTAGTTCCAAAACAGTTACTACTCTGTTTTTATCACGGTGATAGCCAGCACAGAATTGAGCCATCTCAAATGCACCTATACTTATACCATCTAAGTTTTCTTTATTTTTGGATAATCCACCATAAGATATATTCATAGTGAACTCTCCGTTTGTTTTCTCGCTTACAAGCTCTGCAAGTTTTTCAATATGTTCGGTGAACGCTCTACGCTTTCCCCATACCGAAACATTCCACTCTTCAGCAAATGTCTCTGTGCCAAAGCAAAAAACTATAGTAGCTATGCACAGTTTTTTTAAAAATTTCATACTATTCTCCTTAGTGATTCTTTTTTGAGTCAATTATTATGTTATATCATGTACTAAGTAACCCCCATCTAGCTAGCTTTAAGAATACATTTTATTCAAGCAAGCCAGTTTGCATATAATAATATTCAATTTGCTTTATCAGACAAGACGTTATAGAAGACAACTTTATTAGTTCGAAGGTGCTTATTTCTCATAGATAAACCATGAAAATAGAAAGCCATATTTAATTATGACAAATGGGTTATTTCGAAAATGTGTTTTTACGGCGGCTATCTCCCTTAACTTTACAGAATTTTTTGGTTTGAAAAAAAACTTTTTTTTTCTTTTCCTGATCATTTATTTTCTTGGCTTTATAACCAGTACCTATGCTGAGGTTAGAGGTAAATTGTTGTATTTTTATTCTGACACTTGCGCTTATTGTAGGGCATGGGAGAATGAAATCGCCAATATTTACATAAGAACAGAATTCGAAGAACAATTTAAACTTAATTTCATTGATTTTTTTTCTAATGCTGATTTAGAAAAATATGGAATTTCAAAAATAGTAAAAGTTACGCCAACCTTTATATTCGTAAAAGACAAAACAGAAGTTGGCAGAATAGAGGGATACAACGGCCAAGAGTTATTTTGGTGGCAAGTTGATGAAATAATTAAAAGCGGTAGTCTAAAGTAAAATTTTTGTAAATAATTATGTCCAGGAAACCGTTGCTCTTCCAGTATGAGTAATATATGATTAGGAAAAAGATAGGGGGATTTGTGAATATAAGCCGTAGAAAAGCTATAAAAATGATTGCTGTTTCCAGCGCATTTTTTTGCTCTGGCGTTGGTGGCGTTTTAGCCGGTAAGCCTGAAGTGTCTGATCAAATTAATAACGTAATTTCTGGATCACAGGCTAGAGAAGCGGATGTTTTCTTAGATGTTCCCGAAATTGCTGAAAATGGAAATCAGGTTAAGGTTGCATTTGAGATAGAAAGTCCAATGTCTGCATCAGATTTTGTGCAAGAAGTTTATATTATGGCAGATGGAAACCCGGCTCCGAATGTTGCTAAATTCAATTTTACTCCCTATTCAGGTGAATGTTTTGCATCAACAAGGATGAGGCTCTCTAAAACTCAGGATGTTTATTTGGTTGCAAAGTTTAATGATGGCACCCACTCAATAACTCAATCAACTATAAAAGTAACAATAGGGGGCTGTGGAGGATAGTAATGTCAAAAATTAAACCTAGAGCCAAGATACCAAAAGAAGCGGAGCTTGACGAAGTCATAGAGATCAAGACCCTTATTAGACACCCAATGCATAGTGGAAGAGTAAAGGATGTTAATGGTAAAACAATTCCACGCCTTATTATTAATAAATTCAACGCTACGTTCAATGGTAAGGTGGTGTTTACGGTAAATTTAGAGCCATCTATTTCGAGCAATCCATACATATCTTTTCCCTTTAAAGTAAAAGAGGAAGGTACCTTTGAGCTTTCATGGGAAGAAGATGGTGGCAATCAGTATAAATTGACTAAGAGTTTAAAAGTCGTCTAGAAGCAAATTGTTTTGATAGAAGGTAAAATACTTGAAATTCAGCCGCCGAAACTTGATTAAATCCTTCGCTGCTCTTGGCTCCGTAGGTTTTTCGACTCGGGCTCTAGCTCAAGACAAACCAAATCCAAACAACCTTCCTCCAAACTTACCTGAATGGACACCAGACTTAGGTGCAGGTGTAGATGAAAATCCTTACGGAAGTCCCTCAGAGTTTGAAAGTGATGTTATTAGACGAAATGTCCCTTGGCTTACTGCTTCGCCTCAGTCATCAGTTAATTTTACACCTTTGCAGGATCTTGAAGGTATCGTAACCCCAAATGGCCTATGCTTTGAAAGACACCATGGTGGAGTAGCTGAAATTAATCCAACTGATTACCGCCTGATGATAAATGGATTAGTAGATAGAGAGATAATCTTCAGTCTTGATGATTTGAAGAGGTTTCCTCAAGTCAATAAATTTTATTTCCTAGAATGTGCTGCTAATGGGGGTATGGAATGGAAAGGGGCTCAACTTAATGGGTGCCAATATACTTTTGGTATGGTTCATAACGTGCAATATACTGGGGTGAAGCTTATTGATCTACTTAGAGAGACGGGATTAAAGCCAAAAGCAAAATGGGTTTTGGCTGAAGGCAGTGATACTTCAGGAATGACGCGATCAATTCCTATCGAAAAGATTTTGGATGATTGTTTGATTGCGTGGGCGATGAATGGTGAAGCTTTAAGACCAGAGCAAGGCTACCCTGCTCGCCTTGTGGTGCCTGGGTGGGAAGGTAATATGTGGGTTAAATGGATAAGGAGACTTGAGTTTGGTGACAAGCCTTACATGACAAGAGAAGAGACATCCAAATATACCGACTTACTCAGAGACGGAAAGGCAAGAATGTTTACATGGGTTATGGAAGCAAAGTCAGTAGTCACATCGCCAAGCCCTGAAAAGCCAATCCTACATAAGGGTATTCAACAATTAAGAGGATTAGCTTGGTCTGGAGAAGGAAAAATAAAAAGGGTTGATGTCTCTTTAGACGGTGGGAAAAATTGGAGAACCGCTCAGCTCCATGCACCAATAATGTCAAAATCTTTAGTAAGATTCACACTCCCATTCGAATGGAGTGGTGAGGAGCTTTTGATCCAATCGAGAGCAATAGACGAAACTGGATACGTCCAGCCATATATCCAGGAACTTCAAAAAATTAGAGGTAAAAATTCAATTTACCATAATAATTCAATTGCCACTTGGTTGGTAAGTAAGTCAGGCAAGGTCGACAATGTACGTTTGGGCTAAGATAGTATCAGCATTGATGCTGACTAGTTTAATAGGTACATTTTCTTCGGAAGGATCTGACAGAGCATTTAATCTAGGGAGTATAGCAACGAGTCAACAAGTAAAAGGCTGGGACATTGATGTAAGACCAGACGGCGTAGGTGCTCCCATTGGCTCAGGTACAGCTTTTGATGGCGAAGAAGTTTTTGCAGAGCAATGTGCGTCGTGCCATGGAGACTTTGGAGAGGGAGTAGATAGATGGCCTGAATTAGTTGGGGGTGATGGAACTTTAAACACCCATGATCCTTTAAAGACGACTGGTAGCTATTGGCCTTATGCTTCGACAATATTTGATTATATTTACAGGGCAATGCCTTTTGGTGCATCACAATCTCTTTCCTACGA
>CABZEG010000021.1 GCA_902524655.1 uncultured Alphaproteobacteria bacterium
TTTTGAAAGTGGTAAAGCTTTTGAAAAACTGAGTTTGAATCAGCAAAGATATTTGAAAACCAAAGCCAAACTACGAAAAATTGAAATAATTGAAAACACTACAATAAAAGAAGTTTCAAATAATGGGTTAGTACAAAAAAACGGCAACTTTGTTCATGCAGATTTTATTATTTCTTGTATAGGACCTCAACCAAATGATTTGTTTAAAAAGTCAAAAATTGAAAATAAAGATGGATATGTTTGTGTCGACGAAACGCTAAGAGTTATAGGTTTTCAAAATGCGTTTGCGGTTGGTGATTGTGCACATTTCCCTTCTAAAGCGGTAGATAAGTCAGGAGTTTATGCAGTTAGGCAAGCACCAATTCTTTATAAAAATATCCTTAAGCTTTTTAAGAACGAGCAGCTAATTCGATTTAAACCTCAAAGTGATTATTTAAAACTCATTGTCTACGAAGGTGAAACCGCGATTTTCCTTAGAAATGGGGTTGCCTTTTCAGCAAAATGGGTTTGGGCATTAAAAAGTTTTATCGATAAAAAGTTTATAAAGAATTTTAAAAAACTTAGTGAGATGGTCACTAAAGATATGGAAAACGCTCGAAGCAATAACCAAAAAATGCTTTGTGGTGGCTGTGGCTCGAAAGTCGGAAATGTTATTTTGGAGTCTTCGTTAAGAAAGTTATCAGATCCTAGCTCAAAACACATTGTTAGTAAAATAGGAGATGACGCAGCAATTATAAAATTTAATTCCTTGTTTCAAGCTTTGACGACCGATCATCTGAGGTCATTTACAAAGGATGCATGGCTTCAAAGTAAAATAACGGCGATTCACGCTTTGGGAGATATCTGGGCAATGGGATCAGATCCTGAAATCGCTCTCACAAATATTATTATTCCAGAGTCCTCCAATGACATACAAAAGCGAACAATCGAAGAAATTATAGATGGGGCAAATAGTGTATTCGGTGCTGATGGAGTGAAGATAGTGGGCGGTCATACCTCTTTAGGAAAAGAGCTAGTGATCGGGTTCACGTTGGGAGGTTTTTCCAAAAACCAACCTAAGACTGTCGATAAGGCAAGCGTAGGTGATCAAATAATATTAACAAAACCATTAGGCTCTGGGGTTCTATTGGCAGGGGAAATGCGTTTTGAAGGTGAAGGGCAGGATCTAAAAAATCTTTTTGATGCAATGTCTAAATCACAAAGTTCTATCGCAAATGTGTTGAGGAAGGTTGCAAACTCGATGACGGACATCACTGGATTTGGCTTAGGTGGCCACCTTCTAAACATAGTTTCAAAGTCTAACGTAGGAGCAAAACTATATTTGGATCAGATACCAGTATACCCTGGTGCCAATAATCTTATAGCCAAAGGTATTAGGTCTTCGATTTTCGAGAATAATTATATGTATATTAAGAAAATGATTATTAAAACGACAGCAAATACAGATATCCTTTTTGATCCCCAAACATCTGGTCCACTACTAGCTACTGTCCCCAAAGACAAAGTAAAGGCCGTCATTGCTGCTGGAGAAGATTTTGGTTTTCATTGCAAAGTTATAGGAGAACTTACAAATGGCAAACCCCATATAGAAGTATTATAAAGAATTCATTCTATTTTTTTCGCTGTTTGTAATATTCTATCAATTATTGAACTTAACCCTTTTTGGGACATATCCTCTATTTTTAAAATGGCAAATACTTCTTTCTTCTTTCTTAACAGGCTTCGTTTGTACCTAGGGTCATAATGTTTTTCCATAAGTTGTTTTACAAGTTCATAAAAGTCTTTATTTTTTGCCATTAGCAACCAGCTTTCTACAACTTTATGCCCAGCTATGGTCGAAAGGCTCGTAATTTGTTTTTCTAATAAATCTAGATCGGTTGTTATTTCGGAGTATTCTTCAACTAAAAATTTTGCCCTTTTTTCAACAGTAGCTGATAGTTCAATTTGTGGAGCGCTTTTCATCAACTTCCAAAATTCCTTAGGTATATGCAAGTTTCCAATTTTATTGGATTCGGCCTCCACAAATATTGGCTCATTAGTTTTGAGATTTACCAGTTTATCGTAGATTAGCGTTTCAAATAACTTTTGAGACGGTTGTTTCTGACCTTGTGATCCAAATACAGATCCTTTGTGATTTGCCAGGCTTTCCAAATCGATAGTTTGCCCATTTCTTTTTTCTATCAAATTAAGTACTTTTGTTTTCGCTGTGCCCGTATTTCCTGTGAGGAGTATTAGATAGTACCTGTCTATATTTCTATTTAGAAATTTACTTATATGTTTTCGAAATGATTTATAGCCTCCATCTACCACTTCTACTTTCCAACCTATTTGGTCCAGTATAGTGGCCAAGGCATAAGATCGTTGTCCACCTCGCCAGCAGTATATCAAAGGAAGCCAATCTCTATTTTTGTTGTAGAGATAATTTTTTAAATGATCTGAAATATTTTTAGAAACTATAGATGCGCCTAACTTCTTTGCTTCAAATTTACTTTTCTGTTTATACATCGTGCCGATCATTTCCCGTTCGGCATTAGAAAGGACTGGAAGATTAATAGACCCCGGTATCCGGTCGTCTTCAAACTCTGATGGCGAACGAACGTCAATGACATCATCGAAATCATGTATTTGAATATCCGAAAACTTTACACGCTTTATAGTCATATTTTTATTCAACTTCTCAAAAGAAAGGAGTTATTAATATAATTAGTATTAATTTAGGTAAAAAGATAGGAGGATACTACAATGTTTTTTAACTTGAGAAATTTGTGTGCATGTCATGAGAAAAAAGATTATTGATCTATCGGTATCCTTAGAAATAGGCATAAACTCTGATCCCCCTGCTGCTCTCCCAAAGATTGATTACATTTCTCACCAAGATTCTGCTGAACACGTTTGTTCTTTCTTTCCAGGGCTTCAGAAAGATGACTTGCCCGGAGGAGAAGGGTGGGCGGTTGAGCAATTAAACATAAGTACTCATAATGGGACCCACCTTGATGCTCCCTATCATTTTCATTCGACTATGGATCGGGGTAAAAAAGCGATCACTATTGATCAGGTTCCACTTGAATGGTGTTTTAACCCTGGTGTTAAATTTGACTTTCGACATATGGAAGATGGTTATGTTGTTACACCTAATGATATAAAAGCCGAGCTTAAAAGAATTAACTATGAAATTAAGCCATTTGACATTGTTTTGGTTAATACATCAGCTGGCAAACACTACGGTGCTGACGACTATCTCCTTAAGGGCTGTGGTATAGGAAAGGACGCTACAATATTTTTATTAGAAAAAGGGGTAAAAATTACTGGGACTGATGCTTGGAGCTGGGATGCACCCTTTGCTTATACTGCAGAAAAATACAGACAAATAAAGGATTCTTCAATTATATGGGAAGGTCATAGAGCAGGTATGGAAAAGGCTTATTGCCATATGGAAAAGTTGAGCTCTCTAGAGAAATTACCAGACTATGGATACACGATATCTTGCTTTCCCTTTAAAATAAAGAAAGCTTCCGCTGGGTTTATTCGTGCAGTGGCCATTTTGGATCTGTAGCCTAATATAGAGGGAACTTTTGTTTTCTATATAATTTAATGAAACAGTAGTTCTAAAGTGAGTCCTATTTATAAGCCGCCCATTATATATTCAAAGCTTGTATCTGTAGGTAATGTCCCAAAAGCTCCACTCCATCGTGGTCCAAGTCTACTATTACAAAAAGCCGAAATTTTTTCCTCTTCGCCACTTTTTATAAATATTGACGCCTGAATAAGACAGGCCATTTTTTCCGTCAGTAGCCTAGCCTCAATCTCTAAATCTATTGGATCCTGTAAAGTTTCTTTCAGGTGACTAAAGCTCTCATCAAAATTTTTATTTGATCCTTTTGCTGATGCGAGTTCTCTAAATAATGAAGGTAGTGCATTTTTATCTCTTTGTAGTGCTCTCAAAACATCTAAACACATTACGTTACCGCTTCCTTCCCAGATGCTATTAAGAGGAGCCTCCCTATAAAGCCTGGGCATAATAGATTCTTCTATATAACCAGGACCACCATGACATTCTAAAGCTTCGAATACTAAATAAGGTGCTCTTTTAGTTATCCAGTATTTACTTATAGCGGTGCTTATACGAGCAAACGACCTTTCATCTTCATTGGAATTTTGATTGTCAACGGCTCTTGCTACTCTGAGTGACAAATTCAAAGCAGCCTCACTTTCTAAAACCATATCAGCGATAACGTTTCTCATTAAAGGTTGATCGATCAGTCTTCTTTGAAATGCTGACCTATGAGAAACATGATGTTGGACCTGAACAATCGCCTGACGCATTAAAGACGCTGAGCTGACAGCACAGTATATTCTATTTCCTATAACCATATCTAGAATTGTCTTAATTCCCTTCCCCTCGTCTCCAATCATTGTGCCAAATGTATCATCGAGCTCAATTTCAGAGGATGCATTTGACTTGTTGCCAAGCTTGTCTTTTAGTCTCTGGATGAAAAAACTATTTCGTTCCCCATTTGGCATCCATCTCGGCACAAGAAAACATGATAACCCGACATCAGTGTTGGCTAGGACAAGAAAGGCATCGCACATAGGGGCCGAGCAAAAATACTTATGACCGGTAAGAAGATAATTCGACCCATTACCAACATTAGAGGACACTGGCTTTGCTCTCGTTGAGTTGGCTCTTACATCCGATCCGCCTTGCTTCTCGGTCATAAACATACCTATTGTTGCTCCCACTTTTTGATCGATGGGTATATCTCGATCATCATATTGATTTGATAGCACTTTTGGTAACCATTGATCCTCTAATTGTTGATTATGCTTAAGTGCTGGTATAACAGAATATGTCATCGCCATCGGACACATAACACCACCCTCTACTTGATTAAACATGTAAGTGAGTGCCATGTGCGCAACTTGTGACCCCTCTTTGTTATGTTTCCATGCAAAGCTTGGAATTTCATTATTTATAGCTGCTCTCAGAAGGTGATGATAGGACGGATGGTAATCAATGTAATTAATTCTATTTCCATATTGATCAAATGCCTTCAATTCTGGCGGATTTTTATTTGCCTTTTCTGCATGATTAAACATTTCGGTGCTGCCCATCAACTGCCCAAAATCACTTAATTTTTTTTCTGCCCACCCCGCACCTTCTCTATTAACAGCATCTCTAAGATTTTTATCACCTTTCCATAGATCTTGATTGCCTATATATGGAGGCATGTTTTCAACTTCATGTGTTGGTAATTGTTTAATTGGTCTGAGATGGTTCATATTATTTATTCCATTTAAAAAAGTGCAAGCACACTGTTGATGCCTACGGTCCCGGGAGTCCTTACACTGCAGTAAACTCCAAAATCCTGATGTCCAAATCGTTCATTAAGTACACTTACAGTATCACAATTATGCTGGCCTGTCTTTGTATTAGTTTTTGTAGCATTACATCGCTCTATTCTATCAACAACCTTTAACTCTACTTCATCAATTTTAATCAATTTACCAACCCAATCAAATTCAACCCATGGCTTCCCTGTACGTATCCATATATTTCCTCTGAACCTCTCAGGTTCCAAGCTAATCCCTGCTTTCTTGGAGAGATCTTCTAGAGAGTCTAGCGAGTTGATAGAAATTGACTGAAAGGGAGTGTCTGTGAGAGCCGTATCGGCTACGCTTACTAATTTTGTAGGTTTTGGTAATTTATCAGTACAAATAGGGAGCAACCAGTTCACAAAAGTTTCTCGGTCAGTATGATTACTAAGGTCTAATGTTATAGGTTTTAAATCGGGGTGTTTAAAAGTATATTTTTGATCATCAGTCCTTATGGACTCGACGGCTGATAGCGTCGGCATAATTGAGCCTCTGAGAAACTTAGTACACGGTTGCCATTCATTTGATAATTCGTCAAAAGAACTTTTTTCATGCACCAATGCCCACATTCTGTCCAACGGAAGAGCTTTTCTTCCTTCTAACTTAATCTGTGTAATTTCTTCGCGACTTATCGATTTTATTGGATGCCGAAAAATCTTTTCCACTCTAATAGGCAATGTGCTTCGTGAATTCATTATGGTCTCATTGTTACTAGGTAAGGTTTTGGACTTTTCAATCGGTAAGCTTTAAGCGCGAGTTCTAACCAAGATATTAGTCGTGGACGCGTTTCCCTAGGATCTATCAAATCATGGGCAGAAAAACCTTCTGCTCTTGGAATTGGTGATTGTCGTTGAGCTAATTGATCCTCAAGCTCTTTCTGCTTTTTTTCAGGATCTTTAGCCATAGCAATTTCCTTTGAAAATGCAACTGCAACGCCACCTTCTACAGGTAAAGCACCACTTAAGGCACTGGGCCAAAGTAATGTGAAGCTATCAGGCCCATAGTGTGCAGTAGCGGCTACTCCAAAAGATTTATGCATATGTACAGACGCCCATGGTACTCTTGATTGCATTATCGCAGATATGGCAGCTGTGCCAAATCTAATTGTACCACTTTTTTCTGATTCTGGCCCAATCATAAAGCCTGGTTCATCTACCAAACTGATAATCGGAATATGGAAACTGTTACAAAAATCAGAAAATCTTTCTAATTTCTTTGAGGCACTAGTTGTCATCGCTCCTGCGTAGAACATGCAGTCATTAGCGATAACGCCAACTGATTGACCATTAAGTCTACCTAAGCCTGTTACGAGGCTTGGACCATATTTTTTACCGATCTCGAAAAAGGTGCTTTGATCATCATTTATATCTAGTAGGGATGTGATGATCTTTCTGACGCTATATGGTCTACGTCTATCTTTTGGTATTATATCGATCAATAAATCATCACAACGATCCTCCTTATCGGTAGTAGAAATAGCATCTGGGAACGTCCAAGCATTATCCGGCACAAAGGAAAGAAATGTTTTTATTTGTTCGAAAGCGTCATCTTCTGTTTTTGCAAGGTTGTTTATTACTCCACTTTTTAAATGAACTTCAGGCCCACCAAGGGCTTCTTTTGTAACATCTATGTTTAATGCTCTTTTTACGACTTTTGGTCCTGCTATAAGTACTAATGAGCTCTCTGTCATTACTGAGAAGTGTGAAGCTACGAGGCGAGATGCGGGTAGTCCAGCAACTGGTCCCAATGCAGCCGTCGCCACGGGGACCTCTCCCAAAGTGTTAGCTAGCGAAATGAAGCGTGAAGGCGTGTATACGGCATCACTCGCAGGCCGATTACTTTTTTCTTGATTGGTACCACCAACGGATCCCCCAGCTCCTTCATGCAATCGAATTAAAGGCACTTTGTATTTTAGCGCTAGTTCTTCTGTATAAATACTTTTCCTCAAGCCGGCAGCATTTGGTGATCCACCTTTTAAAGAAAAATCTTCTCCTCCTATGACTACCGGTCTTTTATTAATTTTCCCAAATCCTAGGATAAAGTTTCCGGGAGTAAATTTCTTGAGTGATCCATTATCATTATACTCTGAGAAACCAGCACTTTTACCAATTTCATTGAAAGATTTATTATCTAGTATCCTGTTGATCCTTTCTCTAATAGGTAGTCGACCCTTTTCATACTGTAATTCTACTGCCGCTTTGCCACCCATCTGGTCAGCAAAATGTCTCTTCTCATTAATTTCTTTTGCTTCTTTTTCCCACGTCAATGTCTATCTCCAATTTATTATGTCTGGATACTGTTGAGTTTCTTGACAAACTCTTTTTCGTTGTAAAAATTCTTTTTACCGATCACAACAAACACAGGATCCTTTTCATTTTCTGTTTTTTTAATTTCCAAAGTTAATCCATCATATTGGATTGTAAATACTTCTCCTCTATTATCTTTAAAAAATCCTTTTGCTCTTTCGATATTATAAATTGGATCTCTCAAAAGCGTGCAGAGAGCATGGGCGTTTATTGTTCCGGTAGGTTTTATCGTTGATGAAATGAATTGATGCGCTTGCTTTTTCTCTAATTTTATTTTGTCACTTTTATTTTTTTCACTGGGGGCAAAGTCTAGAAGCATATCTTTTTCTTTAATATGTGCGTTTACCGTTTTGAGAAACTTTCGTATTTCAAAACGTTTTGATAGAGTATCGATACACTTTGACAGCTCATCTTCTTTAAGCAAATCAGTCTTATTCAATACTAGGAGATCATGTTGCTCGATTTGTAAACTAACTATATCACTGATATACGTGTCGTTTAATTGTGACCTAAGTCGGGATGCGTCTGTTAACAACACTGTTCCATGGAATGCCAGGAAGTCCATGAGCGATATTGTTTGTATGATTTTAGAAGGTAAAGCAATCCCGCTTGCCTCAAGCACAATATGATCTGGTAAAATCTCATTTGAATTCATACTCTCCAAAGTTTCTATCAACTCATTTCCATAGCTACAACACACACATCCACCCGCGATACTCAGTACGGAGTCAGTTCTAGCTTCAATTAAGGACTCGTCAATGTTAATGTCACCAAAGTCATTCACTAGTAAAGCTATTTTTTTCTTAGTTGTCCTAAGTAAATTATTTATCAATGTCGTTTTACCTGTTCCAAGGTAACCGGAGATCAATGTCAGAGGAATACCCACAATTACGCACTATTTTCAATAATATGTGGCTTGCCACCTTTAATTGTCCCTAAGATTTTTTGATCTTTAAATTTAATTTCATCAATATCAAAGGGATCCTCTTCTAGGACGCAACAATCCGCTTTTTTACCCGTTTCAAGTGATCCTACTTCATGATCTATCTTAAGAGTAAATGCTGCACCTAAAGTGATCGCATATAACGCTTCCATTTTATTAATTTTTTCATAATCCCCCAAAGTTCTTCCTGAAAATGTTAATCTATTCATAGCACACCAAGCTGTAAATAGTGGGCCAAGAGGAGTTACTGGGGCATCGGAGTGTATTGCCAAAGGGACTTTTTCTTTTAGTGCTGTTTTACAAGCATTCATTCGGTGAGCTCTTTCTGGTCCGACCGTTAGGGAGTAGTGTTCATCCCCCCAATAAAAATGGTGGTTGGAAAATAAGTTTGCGCACATACCAAGCTTATGCATTCTTTTAAATTGAGCAGTTGACGCAAGCTGGCAATGTTGCAAAGTAAATCTATGATCATTTTTAGGAAATTTAGCAAGTGCAACTTCTAGACAATTGAGAGCTAATTCCGTGGCTTCGTCTCCATTAGTATGCGTATGTACTAAAATATTATTTTCTAAAGCAAGCTCATAGGCTTCTTGGATATGTTCTGGTGCGGTGTACCACATTCCATTAGGCGCTCCATTATAATATCCGGGCCATTTCAGTCTAGCCGTAAATCCTTGTATTGAACCATCGGCAACAATTTTTATTGAACCTAATCTTAAATTTTCCGTAGATTTTTTTTTGAGCTCTAAGACTTTAGGAATTAATTCCTTTGGGCTTATCCCCTGCATATATCGAAAAGAAACAATTCGAGCTGGAAAATCCGCCTCCGAAGTTACCTTAAGCATCGTTTTAACAGCCTCATCTGTTTGAAGGTTTGCTAGGTCTGTAGCGGTAGTTACCCCAGCTCTAACACATATTTTCCCAAAGTTCCTCAGACCCTCTGCATCTCCTGAAAGCCAATCCTTGCCTAATCCTACATGCTTAGTCACCAAAGCAATAGTTTCAGCACCTCTAATCTCGCCAGTGGGGATTCCATCTTTCCCAAGTGGAAGACCGTCATGATTGATCCCCGTTCTTAAAAAACCAGCCAACTTAAGACCAAGACTGTTTACATTCAGTTTATGACCAGATGCATGCAAAATACCTATAGGTCGCTTTTCGGATACCTTGTCAAGGATCACCCTATCTAAATTCTTGTCTGAAAAATAAATGGGGTCTAATCCCCAACCCGACAATGCAGTCTTAGAGTCTTCAATTTTATCCACTGCATGTTTTAAATTACTTATCAACTCATTGACATTTTTTGTTCCTTTTTGAATAGAACCGTCTGGTTTTTGGCGATCAAAATATCCACAGTATAACTTTTTCCATAATGTACCTTCAAATAAATGACTATGGCCCTCAACAAGTCCAGGCATTATGACTAAGTCTCTAAAACTATCGTCTAACTCATATTTTTCAACGGGAGCTATTTTTTCAATAGAGCCAACTTGTAAAATTCTTCCATTTAATATGCTCATATGTGTGGCAATGGGGTTCCTTGGATTCATCGTTAAGATTTTTTTTGCTTGAATTATTTTGATCATTAAATGGTTTCCAGAAAAAACTTCGTTTTTCAATAAACATATGGCTTATTGTCAAGAACTTTAGCCAGAAAAGAAGTTGTGCCCTGGGGCAGCATCAAGCAAAGCTTTAGTATATGAGTGTTTTGGTTTACTATAAATTTCATAAGTTGAACCCCGTTCTACAATTTCGCCTTCTCGCATTACCACAATATTATCACAAACTTGGGCTGCTACTCGTAAATCATGAGTTATAAATAGCATAGCTAAGTCAAACTTCCTTTTTACATCATCAAGTAATTCTAGGACCTGTGCCTGAACAGAGACATCAAGGGCTGATACGGCTTCGTCGGCAATTAAGATTTGTGGCTCCATGGCTAAAGCTCTCGCAATACATATTCTCTGCCTTTGACCACCAGAAAATTGATGAGGAAATCTTTCTAAAGAATCGGTTTGTAGTCCAACAATGTTCATTAAATCCTTGGCTCTTTGAGTTGCCTCGGCAAGTGGAACACCAAAATTTGTAGGTCCTTCAATGATGGATTGCCCCACAGTTCTCCTAGGATTCAATGATCTGTAGGGATCTTGAAAAACAATTTGAAAATTATTTCTTAGTGGTCTGAGTTTCGATTCCGTTAAATTTGCAATGTCGAGATTATTAATTAGTATGTTACCCGAATTTGGTTCAATTAAACGAATTACACACCTCGCCACAGTAGATTTTCCTGACCCAGACTCTCCAACAATTCCCGTAGTTTCACCTGCCTTTATATCAAAACTAACGCTTTTCGCTGCGTGAACTTTGCGCCCCTCACCAAAAAAACCGAGGCCTCCAAAAGTTTTATTTACTTGCTTAGTAATTAGTGCAGAGGCACCCGAGACTTCCTTCCTTTTTGGAGGTTTCATTGAAGGCACGCTTTCAATTAGCATTTTTGTGTACTCGTTGGAAGGACTCTTAAGTACTTGAGTTACTGTTCCCTGCTCTACAATCTTACCCTCTTGCATAACAACTACCCTATCTGCTATATCAGCTACCACACCGAAATCATGCGTAATAAATAATACGCCCATACCTCTGCGTCTCTGTATTTCTTTGATGAGTCTTAAAATATTTGCTTGCGTCGTTACATCTAAGGCTGTTGTAGGTTCGTCTGCAATGAGAAGGCCTGGTTCCATGACTAAAGCCATAGCTATCATTATCCTTTGTCTTTGTCCTCCTGATAATTGGTGTGGGTATGATTTGTACATCTTTTCAGGATTTGGGAGGTCAACGTTGCTCATAGCTTCAATTACCCGGGATTTTCTTTCAGATGTTGTCATAAGAGTATGGATCTCTAACATTTCTGAGATTTGGTCACCTACCTTTAAGACTGGGTTCAACGCTGTCATGGGTTCTTGAAAAATCATAGCCATTTTTTCTCCGCGACGTGCGCGAAACACAGCAGGGGAGGCATTTGTTATGTCTTCACCTTCAAGAATAATATGTCCACTGGTCATCTTCAGTGCCCTTTTGTCATTTAATCCCATAACAGTAAATGCAGTGACTGATTTACCAGACCCTGATTCTCCTACTACGCATACAATTTCGTTTCGGTTAACTGTTAAATTTATATCTTCAATTGCATATAATCTGTCAGCATTTTTGGGTAAACTAACTGTGAGTTTCTCTATTTCGAGAATATTTCTCATCTCATATTTCTCGCTATTCTGGGATCGAGAGTATCTCGTAGCCCATCACCGACAATGTTTACGGACAGGACTGTCACCGCGAGAGCAATACCTGGGAAAAATATAATCCAAGGAGTTAACTGAAAAAAAGTCCGTCCCTCCGACATAATATTTCCCCAAGAGGGTATTTCAGGAGGGATCCCTGCTCCCAAAAAACCTAAGATGGCCTCAGTCAACATCGCAGAACCACAGATGTATGTAGCTTGTACTATTAGTGGGGCAATAGTGTTAGGTAAAACATGCCTTATCATAACTAGGTATACAGGTGTTCCAACAGAGATTGCTGACTCGACGTAAGGTTCTTCTCTAACGGTCAACACAACTGATCTGACAAGGCGCACGACACGTGGTATCTCTGGAATTACAATTGCTGCTATAACGGTTGTTAAAGTAGCACCTGACAAAGATATCATCGCAATAGCTAATAAAATAGCAGGAATGGCCATTAAGCCATCCATTACTCGCATTATTATTGCATCCAGAATACGAATATAGCCAGCTAATAAACCCATTACTGTACCAAAAATCACTGCAAAAATTGCAACGGTTAGACCAACAACTAAAGAAATACGGCCTCCATTAATTACTCTACTGTAAACGTCTCGACCAAGTTGATCCGTGCCAAAAAGCCCTGCGTCTCCAGGTGGTTTTAGCCGAGACATTGGATTAAGGCTGACAGGGTCCAAAGCAAAGAATGGACCGAATATAGCTACGAAAATAATAATCATTAAAATTATCGATCCCCAGAAAACATTCTTGTTTTTTATAACCAATTGAAAGACTGACAAGTCAGATGCTTTTTCTAAAGAAGAGAGGGGTATTTCTCTACTCATTAATATTTTATCCTTGGGTCAAATAATGTATATGTCAGGTCAATTATTAGATTTAGCAAAACATATATTAGACTAAAAAATAATATTAGTCCTTGGATAATTGGGTAATCACGAGCTAGAACTGCGTCCAATACTAATCTTCCGAGGCCTGGGATATTGTAGACGCTTTCGGTTACTACAACCCCTCCGATCAGTAGAGCGATACCAATTCCTATAACCGTAACAATCGGTACAGCTGCATTACCTAAAGCATGTCGCATAAGGATTTTAACTTCACTAAGTCCCTTAGCCCGTGCGGTTCGTATATAATCTTCTTCAAGAACCTCCATTACGGAGGCACGTGTCATACGCGCTAGAAGGGCAATATATATAACGCTTAATGTTAAAGTTGGTAATATTATGTGTTGTATAAAAGGTAACATTCCGTCTTCAAAAGGAGAGCGATATCCCTGAACGGGCAATATTCGCCAAGTAATCGAGAAGTAATATATGAGGATATAACCCAATACAAAAACGGGTACCGAAAATCCTCCAACAGAAAATAGCATTACCAGTCTGTCTATCCAACTTCCAGCACGAAAAGCAGCGATAGTGCCAAGAGGAACTGCTACTAATATAGAAAAAATGATCGTTGTAAGCGCAAGCATTAATGTAGGTTCAAGACGTTGTGCTATAAGCTCAGTCACAGGCTTATTTGAAAAAATTGAGGTACCTAGGTCGCCCTGTATTAAAGATCCAAGCCAAGTAACAAACTGAACAAAGATAGGTTCAGATAACCCTAATTTCTCTCGAATTTTTTGAACATCTTCTGCAGTTGCGTAATCGCCTGCTATCACAGCAGCAGGATCACCTGGTGAAAGTCGTAGCAATAAAAAAACAAATAAAGCTACAACCACCATAACTGGAATTGTCATAAAAATACGCTTGAAGATATATCCTAGCACCGGTGATTCCTAATAAATGAAAAGTTTGTCAGTTGGATTGGCTCTACAACGAGCCAATCCAACTTAAAATAGGTTTAACTACTCTACAGACATGTTCCAAAAGAACTGTACTGGCGATTTAATTAGACCCTTGACGTTATTACGGTATGCAACCGGGGTAAAGAATTGGCCAAGCTCCCCTGATGCTCCGATAGCCCATAGCCTTTCTTGAACCCTTTTTGCAATTTCCTGCTTTTCTGCTAAGGTAGTCGCCTTTGGAAAAGCAGATCTTGCCTTTTCAAGCTCTGCGTCCTCAGGCCAACCAAACCAACCTGCTGCAGGATCACCCGAGAAAGCAATTGCCATTGGATCGATAACATCGGCTCCAATCCACCAGGTGTGAAACATATTCCACCCTCCTTTTCCAACAGGGTCTCTCAGTGCTCTACGAGAGGTCAGAGTAGACCAATCCATAGCCTCTACGTTTACTTTGAATCCGGCTTTTCTTAGTTTTTCTGCCGTCACAAGTGAAAATGCAGAGAGCACTGGTATATCAGTTGGTTGCATTATGAGAACTTCGGTTCCATCGTAACCAGTTTTGGCAAGAGCAGCCTTGGCTGCGTTAATGTCACCCGTAGCCATTATATCTGAGCCAACGTCATTTGCCAAAGGTGTTCCACAAGGAAAAACTGAATAACATGTTTTCCAGAATTGTGGATCTCCTATCGCAGAGGCCAGGTAATCTTCTTGCTTCATAGCCATCATAGCAGCCCGCCTAACTTCCACGTCATCAAAAGGTGGCAAAAGATGATTGAACCTTGCAAAACCAATATTGCCAAGAGGGTCGTTCACCTCAACTGTAATATTTGGGTCTTTAGCCATCAAAGGTGCAAGATCAGGGGCTGGTTGTTCAAAAAAATCTATTTCGCCAGCTATAAGCGCGTTCATTGCAGTTGTATTATCTGGGAAGTACTGCCAAATGACTTTATCTACAAGAGCACGTTTACCTCCAGCTGCTGCTGATACTGGCTCTGATCGAGGTACATAATCTTTGAATTTTGTATAGACAACTTTGCTTCCCGGTACCCATTGATCAGCTTCAAACTTAAATGGTCCAGAGCCAGTGTAATCAGTTATTTGTTCAAAAGGATCCGTTTCAGCAACCCTTTTTGGCATTATAAATGGAACATTGGAAGAAATTTTTCCTATGGATTCTAAAACTAGACCATATGCTTCAGAAAGTTCCATTACCACGGTTTTACTATCGGTTGCCTCAAGTTTAGTAATCACGTTGAACAATTGTTGGCCCATTCCATCGCGTTTTCCCCATCGCTCTAGAGAAGCAACTACGTCGTCTCCAGTTACGGGATTACCATCGTGAAACTTCAACCCATCTCGTAGTACAAAAGTCCAAGTTTTACCATCACTCGAAGTATTCCAGCTGTCTACCATCTGAGGCTGAGGTTTAAAGTCTTCGTCCATCGCAAACAAAGTATCATAGACCATGTAGCCATGGTTTCTGGAAATGTATGCTGTAGTCCAGATTGGGTCTAAATTTTTTAGATCAGCATGTGGAATTACACGCATCACCTTCTCTGCAACTGCACCTTGCACCATACAACCAAAAGCTAGTGGTATGGAAAAGATTGCAGACAGAAAGTAGTTCTTTAGCTTTGTCTTCATTATATTCACTCCCATGTTGTTTAATAGGCTATGTTTTACTATTTTGGTCATTCTAAAATTGAAAAATATACAGCCTTAATCATTAATCACTTATCACCATTGAAATTATACGGTCGATGGTTACAAGCCACCAAGGAAAAAATTGTGTTTAATCACTTTGTTTGCCACTAATAAACTAGCATACTGATAACCTAACTACTGAAAATAACTATTATTTACAGTGTATGGTTGCTGTTTAGCTGTATTTGTTTTTGAAAAAAAAAATTTTTAAATAGCTAATGAACACCATTAACATTAAGAAAGAACTTAGGCTTAAGTTCGAATCGGATGCGCTTTTTGATGTTTTTAATTTAAAAAAAGTTATATTTATTTCGCATAGTTGATAGACACTACTCTTAAGCTCTTTTTCTTCATTTGGCGATTCCTTTATATCTTACTATGATGAATAAACGAGATTCCTTCAGGTTCTCCTTATGGGATCAATCATAGTGATAAAGTGATGATTAAATAAATTTGAGTTAGCAATATGAAAAAAATAGCTGTAGCTGGGTTTCAGCACGAAACAAATACTTTTGCTCCGCTACCTACAACTTTTGAGATTTTTGAGGAAAGGGGAGCTTGGCCAGAGCTTACCAGGGGTGAATCACTGATAAAACGATTTTTGGGTCTCAATCTCCCAATTTCTGGGTTCATTTCTGCTTGTAATCACAAGGTAGAACCTATTCTTTGGGCTGCGGCAGAACCTGGCGGTTTTGTTGAAAACGATGCCTTTGAATTAATTACTAATGAGATAGTAGACGGAATTATTGGTTCCAGACCAGATGCTGTGTATTTGGATTTACATGGAGCTATGGTAACTCGTAAGTATGATGATGGAGAGGCAGAAATTTTAAGGCGCATAAGAGATGCTGCAGGTTATGATTTACCTTTAGCTGTAAGTTTGGATTTACATGGTAATTTATCTCAGAGTTTTTTTGATTTGGCTGATTTAGTTACAATCTATAGGACTTATCCTCACGTCGATCTTGCAGAAACTGGTGCAAGGGCTGCTGATTTGTTAAGCATGGCTTTGAAAAAACCTCTAAAAAAGGCTTGGCGTCGTGCTAATTTTCTAATTCCAGTTACAGCTCAAGGAACTGATTATCAGCCGTCGAAAGATATCTATAATTACATCGATAAGATCAGTCAAAACGAGGTGGCGTCAATTGACCTTGCAATGGGATTTCCTCCAGCAGATATTCCAGAATTAGGGCCTGTAATTGTCGCTTATGATCAAAGCCAAAAGGTCGCAAATGATTCAGTAGAAAAGGTGTTTAAAAAACTTTTGGAAGCAGAACCTATTTACAATGATAGACTGGTATCAGCTGAAGATGCTGTGGCAGAGGCTGTCAAATCGATTAACGGTCCTGTCGTGATTGCAGATGTTCAAGACAATCCTGGGGCGGGGGGCACTGGAGACACCACTGGGCTTGTAAGTGCTCTTATAAAAGCGAAAGCATCAGACGCCATTCTTTCCATGTTATATGATACCGATACAGCGGAAGCAGCGCACAAAGCGGGAGTAGGATCAGAGATAGACGTATCTCTAGGAGGAAAATATACAAAATATTCAAAGCCAATTAAATGCAAGGTTTTGATTGAGGCGATTTCTGATGGGCGTTTTTTATTCACCGGTCCAATGTTTGGTGGTTCGGACGCTGATTTAGGTCCAGTTGCATTGTTAAAAATATTCGATACCTCTATTAGAGTAGTCGTCGGTTCGAAAAGGGCTCAAAATGCTGATCAGGAGATGTTCAGAGTAGTTGGATTGGAACCTTGTCAACATAAGATAATCTGTGTCAAAAGTGCCATGCATTTTGTCGCCGATTACAAGAGGGTAAGCAAAAATATTATTTTTGCCACGTCACCTGGGGCTAATCCTTGCAATCTAACAGAAATACCCTATAAGCGCCTATTGCCTGGTATTCGATTAGGGCCTTGTGGTCCTTCACACAGAGGATAGATGAAAAAAATTCAGGCAAAATTTTTTGTTTAAAGCTAATGTGCTAGCAATTGTTTAAAAGATGTTTATGGAAATTAAAATGTTAGATGATGTAAAAAGAGCGAGAGATTTAATCACTGGAAAGTTAATTGAAACGCCAGTCTTGAGTTTAAAAGAAGATGACATAAAAATGATACTTCCGAAAGACTCCGATGTTTCTGTAAAATTAGAGCTATTCCAACAAACTGGATCGTTTAAAGCTCGAGGGGTATTCTTAGGATTAAGTATTTTATCATCTGAAGTGAAAAACAAAGGTATAGCAACGGTGACTGGTGGCAATCATGGTATAGCCACAGCATGGGGGGCACACCAGTTCAGTATTTCTGCAAAAATTATTATGCCAAAGACTGCGGACCCGTTTAGAATTAATAAGTGTCGAAGCCTTGGTGCTCAAGTAATACTTGCTGAAAATGTTGATGATGCCTTTGCAAAATTAGATGAAATAGAAAAGGATGAAAACCGTTTTGTGCTTCACCCATTTAATCAAGACAACATGATAATTGGTTCAGCTACTTGCTGTGCTGAGATTATAGACCAGATGGGCGATATTGACATATTAATTATTCCAATCGGTGGAGGTGGTCTGATAGCGGGTATGGCGCACTATCTTGAACAGATTAATTCATCTGTTGAATTATTAGGTGTCGAACCTACGGGAGCGGATAGTTTCGCACAAAGCTTGGAAAATGATAGTGCGGTGAGAATTAATAAAGTGGAAACAATAGCTGACAGCTTAGGCGCTCCAATGGCCATGGATTTTTCTTTCAACATTGCAAAAAAAAGAGTAAATCAAGTTGAAAAAGTTACTGATGATGAAATACGCAGAGCAATGATTACCATGAGAGATAGGCTCGGATTTGTTGTTGAACCTGCATGTGCCACCTCTTTGGCCGGATTGCTAGAGCGATATAAAAAGAAATGTGAGGGTAAAAGAGTTGGAATAATTGCATGTGGCTCAAATATTTCATTCGAAAGATATAATGAAATCTTAAAAGACTATAAAGACTAACTCCACCATCTAAATAATCCAATTATCGCAGCACAAGAGTAAAAGAATTGCAATAAAAGTATTCCACGATGACGATTTAAGTACGCCCACACTCCAATTGAAATAGCGGAAACTAAAAGTAAGAAAAACCCTATAACCTCCAAACCGAGGTTCAATGCTACGAATACTGAATAGAAGATTGCTGTAATTACACCCATCCATTCAAAAATGTAATAATTTTTTTCTTTAATCATTAGGTTTTCTCTTTTTTAAATGAGTAAAGTTAAATACTCCGGTTAATTGTCTGGGATCAATATCTGGTTCAAATATCTTATGTTTAACAACTTTTTGGGTTCCAGTTATGGGAAGATCATCCATGAATAATATATAGCCTGGGGCCTTGAAGTACGCCATATTTTTTAAGGCATGATTGAAAAGAATTTCTGCTATCTCTTTAGATTCCTTCTTACCATCTTCAAGAACTACGCAGGCCATAACTTCTTCCTCTCTAATATCATCTTTTACTGCTATGCAAGCAATCTTGGATACAATTTCTATTTCAAAGAGGCAGTTCTCGACTTCTGCTGCAGCAATATTTTCTCCAGCACGCCTAATAATATTTTTTGCTCGATCAACAAAGTACAACATTCCCGTTTCATCCATAGTCACCGTATCACCAGTATGAAACCAACCATTTTTCCATGCTTCTTCTGTTTCTTTTTCTTTGTTCAGATACCCGCTAAAAGCTCCCGCTCTAGGTGTTTTTTCTGAATGCCTGACAACCATTTCACCTGGCCTTCCTATCTCCACTTCCTGATCATTTTCATCTACTACTTTAATCTGAAGATTTTCTCGTGGTCGTCCCATTGCTCTAGTATGTATCTGCCTTGGTTCCTCATTATTATAGAGCACGCGACACATTTCCGTCATACCCCAGCACTCGATCAGTGGAATGCCAAATCGGGTCTCAAATTCTTGGTGCAAAGCAGGCTCGACACCTGCACCGAAGCCTACTCTCAATTTACCAAGAGATGCTTTTGTTGCAGACTGATCAGACAATAAAACAGCAATAATTACACCTAGATAATGAAAAATTGTTGCTTCTGTCTCACTAATATCTTCCCACCAACTTGAAATACTGAAACGTTCTGGTTGAATGAGGCTATTTCCAGTAAGCATGGCGGCAAAAAAAGTGACTATACCAGCATTTATGTGGTAGCTTGGTAAGGGGTTCAAAATCTTGTCTTTTCCAAAAGACAAACTTATTGGCGCTCCAATATTTGCATAGACTTCGCCACACATTAGCTCGTATTCATGGGATAATATGCATCCCTTAGGTCTTCCTGTTGTTCCAGAAGTGTAGAGTAAGCTTGCTTCGGTTTTTCCATGAAGCTGTATTCCAACATCAGATAAGGGCTTGCGTGTTTGAATAGTTTCAATTTCGTCATATGTCACTATCGGAATTGAAAGGTCTTTGTAGGCTATGGCTGTTTTGAGCTGTTTCATGTATTGCTCTGTACAAATTGCTAAGACGGAACCACTATCTTCCAGCAAATATGCTGTCTCGTCAGGAGAATAATCAGGATTTATAGGCACGACTGAAACTCCGATTTTATTTAGTGCTAGTTTGACAATGTAATGCGCTGGAGTAGATCCTAGTAAAGTAGCAACTCGCAAATTGTTGCCATAGCCATTATCTAAAAAAATAGTCGATATCTTATTAGCTTTCTCAAACGTTTCTTGATAAGTGATAGTCGTCATACCTTTTTGATTTCTTGACGGAGATATTAAAAAGGGTGCATAAGGTGCTTTTCTGCAAATATCTTCAAAGGATTTAAAAATGGTCAAATCTTGTTCATTCACTTGAAAATTTCCGAACTTTAAATGATATCTATTGTTATTCTTACCTAACGGCAATAAGATTAATTAAAAGCTTTAATGGGGGAAAGACTTAATTTCAATATATCTGATTATTGCTCCACTTTCTTATAAGTGGAATTAAGGTTTCAAGGGATTTATGAACAAAATTCAAAAGATCACAAAAGGGAAACGAGACTTTTTTTCTCCAAAGGGTAGGCAAGTAGATGATCTAGCTCTGGACAGGGTTAAATCCATTTTAGCTGAGTTGGAAATAAGAAGAGATCATCTCATAGAGGCACTGCACAAAGTTCAAGATGCCTATGGATACATTAGTGCTGGAGACATGGCGGCATTAGCAGATATTTTCAAATTATCCCAAGCTGAGGTTTATGAAGTTGGAAGTTTTTATCATCATTTTAAAATTGTAAAAGAGGGTAGAAAGAAACCCAATAAATCAAAATTAAGAATTTGTGATGGGTTGTCATGTGAAATGGCAGGTGCACATACACTTTTTGATTTAGTGAAAGATGAATTGTCAGCTGAAAAAATTGAGATTGAAAAAGTCCCTTGTATCGGTCGATGCGCATCTGCACCTGCGGCACGATTTAACAATTTACCTGTCGATAATATGAACATAAAAAAGGTGAAAGAAATACACCGCAGTGGAATGTCGCATGTACTCCAGTTACCTCAATACGAAAATCTTAATGAGTATGTTAGTAGGGGTGGATACCGCACTCTCAATAAACTAAAAAAAAGGGAATTAAAATCAGAAAACCTAATTAAACTGATTTCAGATTCTAAACTTAGAGGTTTAGGCGGTGCTGGGTTCCCCGCCGGTAAAAAATGGGAAATTGTAAGGTCTTTCGAAGGACCGCGTCTGATGACCGTGAACGGTGACGAAGGAGAGCCGGGCACATTTAAGGATAGGTTTTGGTTAGAAAGAAGACCACATCAGATGTTGGAAGGGGCCTTGATTTCAGCTCATATCGTTGAATGTGAAAAAATTTACATTTATATGCGTGATGAATATCCTGAGGTAATAGAAATATTAAAAAGAGAAATAAGTGCAATTGAAAAAGATAATATTGCAAATATTCCTATTGAATTGAGACGAGGTGCTGGTGCATATATTTGTGGCGAAGAAAGTGCCATGATAGAAAGCATTGAAGGTAAAAGAGGTTTGCCAAGACACAGACCGCCATATATTGCTGAGGTAGGGTTATTTGGAAGACCTACGCTAAATCATAATATAGAGACTTTAAACTGGCTTCCTGAAATAATTGAAAATGGAGTTGACTGGTTTAAAAGAAAGGGATGGAATGAGGCTCATAGTGGTGTGAGATCTTTTTCAGTATCAGGTCGAGTAAAAAATCCTGGAGTAAAAATTGCTCCAGCGGGTATACCTCTTCAACAGCTAATAGTGGACTATTGTGGGGGGATGCAAGACGGACACACATTAAAGGCTTTTTTCCCTGGGGGAGCCTCTGGGGGAATACTTCCAGCTAATCTAGCGTCATTACCACTCGATTTTGGAATTTTTGAAGAGTATGGGGGTTTAATTGGCTCCCACGCAATAGTGATCTTATCTGATCAAGATAATATTAAAGAGGCGGCCTTGAACACTATGCGTTTTTTTAAACATGAAAGTTGCGGGCAGTGTACGCCATGTAGATCTGGTACGGACAAAATGATTAGTCTACTAGAAGATAACAATAAGGAATTAGATCTTTACAACGCTCTTATCAAGGTTATGAGTGACAGTTCAATTTGTGGGCTAGGGCAAGCGGCTAGTAATTGTGTATCTCATCTCATTAAATACTTTCCGGAGGAGTTTTGATTATGAGCCTCGATAATCCAACGACTAATGAAAAAATATTTTTTATTTTAGACGGTAAACGTGTTGAGGCGAGTACAGGAGAAACCATTTGGCAGGTTGCTAAAAGATATGGTGTAACTATTCCCCATCTTTGTTGGAAAGACTCTCCCGGGTATAGAGCAGATGGAAATTGCAGAGCATGTATGGTTGAAATAGAGGGTGAAAGAGTTTTGGCGGCTTCTTGCGTTAGAATGCCTTCAGAGGGAATGTCAGTCATATCACAGGGAGAAAGAGTTGAGAGTAACAGGAAAATTGTTTTTGACCTCCTTGCTTCAGATATGCCGACTAAAGAGCAGAGTCCGGACCCAGAAGCCCATTTCTGGACACAAGCAAAAAATGCAGATTTTGAAAGCCCATCTTTCCCAAGTAGTAAACCTGGTGCAAAAAACGAAATTCCTGTAGATAGTGTATTTCGTGATGCTTCACACCCTTCGATTTCAGTAAATCTTGATGCATGCATAGCTTGCGGCCTTTGTGAAAGAGCGTGTAAGGAAGTTCAGGTTAATGATGTAATAGGTATGGCTAAAAGAGGTATGGACACGGTTCCTGTTTTTGACATAGAAGACCCCATGGGAACCTCTTCTTGTGTAGCATGTGGAGAGTGCGTTCAGGCTTGCCCCACTGGTGCCTTGATGGAAAAGTCTTTGATGAATGCAGAGTCAACTAAAAGAATAGCCTATCCAGAAAAAAAGATTGAAAGTGTTTGTCCATTTTGTGGTGTTGGATGTCGCACTGAGGTAAGTGTAAAAGATAATCGGATAATAAAAGTCGATGGTATTCAAGGTCCTGCTAACAGAGGTAAACTGTGTGTCAAAGGAAGGTTCGGAATGGACTATGTTATGCATCCTGAAAGACTTACAAAACCTTTAATAAGAAAGGCAGGTGTCGAAAAGGAACCAGGCTGCACATTCAATTTCTCAGATATTAAAAAAATTTTCAGAGAAGCAACGTGGGAAGAAGCACTAGATTTAGCCGCTTCCAAATTTTTGAAAATACTTGATCAAAAAGGAGGTAAAGCTCTCAGTGGGTTTGGATCCGCTAAAGGTACAAACGAAGAGGCCTATTTATTCCAAAAATTTATAAGACAAGGCTTCGGCACTAATAATGTCGATCATTGTACAAGGCTATGCCATGCTTCAAGTGTTGCTGCTCTAATGGAAGGAATTGGGTCAGGGGCGGTATCAGCGCCTTTCACGGCTGCAGATGACAGTGACTGTATTATGATAATAGGCGCAAGGCCAGAACAAAACCATCCAGTTGCCGCAACATACTTTAAGCAGGCAGCCAAAAACGGGAAAAAATTAATTGTTATGGATCCAAGAAAACAGGGTTTAATGCGCTTGGCAAGCCATCCTGTTGTATTCAATGCCGGTCGTGATGTTGCAATGCTTAACGCAATGATCAATGTAATAATTGAAGAAAACTTGTATGACACACAATATATCCAAGCTAATGTTGATGGTTTTCAATCCTTAGCCGAGAACGTAAAGGATTTCACCCCAGAGGCAATGGAAGAAGTCAGTGGAGTTAAGGCAGAGTATATAAGAGAAATTGCACGAACATATGCTACCTCAAACAACAGTATAATTTTTTGGGGTATGGGTATCAGTCAGCATGTTCATGGAACTGATAATGCCCGGTGTCTTATAGCCTTATCGTTAATCACAGGCCAAATTGGTAGAAAAGGAACAGGGCTTCATCCTTTAAGAGGACAAAATAATGTTCAAGGAGCTTCTGACGCTGGTCTAATCCCCATAACATATCCCGACTACAAATCAGTAGAGAATTCGGATATGCGTCAGCATTATGAAGACGCGTGGGGGAGGTCTTTGGACCCTGTCAAAGGACTTACCGTAGTTGAAATAATGAATGCAATAAATGATGGTGATATATCTGGAATGTATATTATGGGAGAAAATCCAGCTATGAGTGATCCGGATCAACGCCATGCAAGGCAGGCTCTTTCAAAACTAGATAACCTAGTGGTTCAGGACATATTTTTTACTGAAACAGCTTGGTTTGCTGATATAATTTTCCCCGCTTCAGCACAAGCAGAAAAGCTAGGTACATATACAAACTCTAATAGGCAGATTCAATTAGGTCGACCTGTTTTAGAGATGCCCGGTGATGCGAGACAAGATTGGGAGTTGATAGTTGATTTAGCTAAAAGATGTGGGCTGAAATGGGAATATGACAGCGTTGCAGATGTTTACGAAGAAATGGCAGGTCATATGAGAAGTTTAGATAATATAAGCTGGGATCGTTTAGAAAAAGAAGGATCGGTCTGCTATCCAAGCTTCGGCCCTGACTTACCAGGAGAAGAGGTTATATTTTTCTCTGGGTTTCCAACCGAGACAGGAAAAGCCAAAATTGTGCCAACCGATCTACTTCCTCCAGATGAATTGCCTGACGAAAAATATCCATTTGTCTTAACCACTGGTAGGGTGCTAGAACATTGGCATACAGGTGCAATGACGAGAAGAGCGTTTATGCTAGAAGCACAGGAGCCTATTCCAGTGGTAAGTATGCATCCAAGAGATGCAAAAATTCAGGGGTTCAACAAAGGTGACTGGGTATGTGTAAAAACAAGAAGAGGAGAAATCCAGCTTCAACTGAAGCTCGATAGAGATGTCAGTGAAGGAATGCTATTTATGCCATTTTGTTATTTTGAAGCGCCAGCAAACTTCTTAACTAATCCACAACTTGACCCTTATGGAAAAATTCCTGAGTTTAAATTCTCGGCAGCACAAATAATTAAGTCAAAGAAAGCAGCAAACTAGGTTTTGATTATTCTTCACTGAATAATGATAAACTCTATAGGACTTCAGTCTGATTTTATGATAGTCTAAAACTTAGCGGTGACGTAGCTCAGCTGGATAGAGCACCAGATTTCGGCTCTGGGGGTCGAGGGTTCGAATCCTTCCGTCATCGCCATTATTTTTGTCGATAAATTACGTCTAAATTGATGTCAAAATCAGTTTCTATTTTCCTGAGTATCTCTGAGTTCAGGTGGCTCTGGAAATTATCCGAAAGTATTTTTTCAAGGCTTTTTCTGGCTTCGTTGAGCATTGTATTATCTTTTTCTTTCATCCATAACTCTGGCGATAACCTTTTTGCGGATTTTGGATAACCAAAATCAGTGCTCATTCTTTTTAAGGTATCGGCCTCTCCTAAAAAGTGCTTTTCCCGTTCAATTACTTGCCTTATAGACTCCAGATCATTGGTTAGCACTGGTACATTTATGCTACGCATTGAACTCAAAATTGATCCACATAGTTCGTTATCAAGTACAAAAGATTCAAGGGATACTCCCATTAGACCGCTAAGCATACCGCTTGCTTGAGTAATTAAATTTGCACCTGACTGTGCTGATGTTGCTATAGAGAGAGCTTTCTCATAACCTGCTTGGTAATCTGGAATATTACTGTCTGATGCACCAGCGATCGATGAATTTGGGATTTTGTAGTAATGCATCATTTGACTAAGCAAGGAGGTAGTTTGCGCTTGCTCTCCGCTTCCTCCAGCCATTCCGCCTGTCCTTAGGTCGGTTACCATAGCTCTAGGACCGCAAATAACTTTTGAATCTGGATCTAACAGCCAACATATTATCAAACCCGATAATGTCTCCGCAATCGTTTGACAGACCGACCCAACAATGCTGACAGGGCTAGAAGCACCTCTCTGTCCAAACACGTTTGCCATAACAGGAATACCGTATTTAACACTTTCTCTCATCACTTCGCATGCTTCAGCATCTAACCTAAGAGGAGGAATTATGAAATTTATATTTAAAGATAAAAAAGGTGATCGCCTAAAGGCATCTTCTCCACCAGCTATAAGATAACAGATTTCTGCCAAGGATTTTACAGTCTTATGGTTGGCGACGCTTGTCATAACATGTTTGTTTGTTGCAGATAAAGATATAACGGCGGTATAAATATCCATAAGGTATGGGTCAGCAATATCTGTTAGTACCAACGGCCTAGAGAAAAAACTCAGATTATCCAATCTGTCAACAACCCGGGCTGCGTTTAAGAGATCTTTTCCCAAAGAGGGCCGATAAACTTTTCTTTCATAGTCTAAAATAAGTGGAGCAGCACCCCCTGTTCCGAAATATACATTTCCTTTAGACAGATCTAAGTAATTCTCTCGATTTTGTTGATGCAATAGAATTTTGTTGTTGAAGGATTTCAGACAATCATCAATAAGCTCTAATCCAAAGCAGAACCGGTTATTTTTTTTTATAATAGTTTTATTGTCAACAAAACATTCTAGAAATTTCGGAAGTTGCTCAAAGCCTATTTCTGACAGAATGTTTTGTACCCCTGCATTGATCTCGGCTTTTTCTTTTTCTGATATCGTACTGAGATGGTTACCATACGTGGTTGAGGTTTTAAATCTATTGTAATCATTTATAGATTGAGCTCCACGGGAACGTGATCCTCTCCTTCGACTCATGGATTTGTATTTTTAATCAGACTAAAAAGCTTAATCGACTTTTATATTAATGGCAGATTTACGGCCATCCTCAGAAGTCTCTATTTCAAAGGAAACCTCTTGGTCCTCATCAAGTCTTTTTAGACCTGCAGCTTGCACGGCAGTGATATGAACAAATACGTCCTTATCTTCACCCTCTGGTGCTATGAAACCGTAGCCCTTTTTTTGGTTGAACCATTTTACGATACCTTTAGTCATACTATATCTCCTTTGACCGTCTATATTTCCGATCCTTTAGTCTGTATCTTAAGCAATTATCTCAATACATCAGATAGAGTGGTAAGCATAAACTATCCTCAAAAAAATCGTTGATGATAGCGATAGACCAATTACACCGTCTTTTCAATTTATTTTTTGCTATTTTGTTTTTTTTGTTAAAGTCAGTGATATCTCTGTAATAGTAAAAAAAGTTTAAATTAAAGGAAATTACCATGATAAACAAAGTTGCGTGGATAACTGGGGCAGGGTCAGGTATTGGTGAAGCTTCCGCTATTAAGCTTTCAGAAGAGGGTTTCATTGTTGTACTTTCTGGGAGAACTAAGGAAGCTCTTGACTCAGTGGCTTCAAAATGTGAGGGACAGGCTTCAGTAAAGCCTCTTGATGTCTCCAATTCGGAAGATGTGGAAGGTGTATTTAAAAATATCATCTCAGACTATGGTCGCATAGATGTTTTAGTTGCTAGTGCAGGTTTAAACGCGAGGAACAGAAACTGGCATAATGTGTCAGATGAAGATTTCGATCAGATTATAAAAATTGATTTGAACGGTGTGTTTTATACAAATCGCTTAGTGTTAGAAAAAATGAAGGAGCAAAGAGAGGGTTTAATCATAAATATTTCGTCTTGGGCAGGAAAATATGTGACTACACTCACAGGACCTGCCTATACAGCAGCTAAACACGGTGTGAATGCTTTAACCGAGGGCATAAATATGGAAGCAGGTCATTTTGGTGTGAGAGCTTGTGCAATTTGCCCTGGTGAGGTAGCGACACCAATTCTTGATAGAAGGCCAATACCCGTCTCTAGAGAAGAAAAGGACAAAATGGTTCAGCCGGAAGACTGTGCAGAGACCGTTGCATTTCTAGCTAAGCTACCACCAAGAGTATGTATAAATGAGATTACAATTAGTCCTACCTGGAATAGACTTTATGTAGCTGGTCTTACAGATCAAATTCCAAAAAAATAGAAACTTAATGATCCAATTCTCACATTTAGCCCAGTCTATTTTCTGGATGCTAGGAGCTATGATCTCCTTCACTCTAATGGCAGTTTCAGGAAGAGAATTGTTTTCATCTTTAGATACATTTGAGATTATGCTTTATCGGTCATTAGTTGGGATTTTTTTAGTCTTATCTTTTGGAAAATATTTTAATACCATCAATCAAATAAAGGCAGAAAATCTTTCGCTTCATTTCATCCGAAACATAAGTCACTTCGGAGGTCAAAACTTTTGGTTTTACGCTATTGCTTTGATCCCTTTCTCCCAATTATTCGCGTTTGAATTTTCTACGCCTCTTTTTATTGTGTTTTTAGCACCTGTATTTTTGGGTGAATTGCTAACAAAAGAAAAGCTTTTTGCAGCTGGGATTGGTTTTATTGGCATTATTCTAGTAGCGAGGCCCGATCTTAACACTGTAAGCTGGGCTCTGATAGCTGCGTTTCTTCTACCTATTTGTTTTGCTGCAACAGCAATTGCAACGAAGTTACTTACCCGGGAATTCAGTTTGACGTGTATTCTTTTTTGGTTAGTCTTTATGCAAACGATATTTAGTCTTATCTGTGCAGGATATGACTTTTCAATTAAGATACCAACAAAGTCCGACATTCCATTCTTACTGGTAGTCTCTGTGACTGGATTGACTGCACACCTTTGTATGACAAAAGCGTTTAGTTTAGCCCCGGTTTCTGTAGTAATGCCAATTGACTTCGTAAGGTTACCTCTGATTTCAGTGGTAGGTTACCTATTTTATAATGAAGTGCTCACGTGGTACATTACTTTAGGGTCAGTGTTAGTATTTGTTGGAAATTATATTAATATAAAAGCAGAGGAAAGGGGGCAAAGTTATGAAAGAGTTCCAGGATCTAAAAGATAGTATTAGGACAGTACCAGATTATCCAGTCGAGGGCGTGCAATTTAGAGATATAACAACCCTTCTCCAAAATCCAGTTCTTTTTAAAAAGATGATTGATGGAATGACAAAACAGTGGACTGAGGCCTCCATAGACGCAATTCTAAGTATCGAGTCAAGAGGGTTCATAATGGCTGGAGCTCTTGCATATAATCTAGGAGCCGCATTTGTTCCTCTTCGGAAACCAGAAAAATTACCTTATGATACATATTCAGTTTCCTATAACCTTGAGTATGGCTCTACCGACATGCATATCCATATCGACGCGTTGAGGAGTCATAAAAAGCTTCTTATAATTGATGATCTTTTAGCAACGGGAGGCACTGTTTTAGCATCTCTTGATCTAGTTAAAAAATTTGAGGGAAAAGAAGTTATTGGCGCTGGCTTCGTTATAAATCTTCCTTCCTTAGGAGGCCTGGATAAGCTCAAGTCACTAAATATAAATACCAAATTTCTTATTGAGTTTTGAAAATTTAATTCAAAAATTATACGAATCGTTATTTAATAAAGGTTAGTAGTTTTCCCAACCTTAGGAGATAGGACTATGGAGATTTCTGACGTAGCTAAATCGATGCTTGAAGCTTTTGACAATTCAAACGAAGGCTTAGCAATATGGAGTAAAGATGATAAGCTTGTTGGTTTTAACAAAAAGTATGGTAAGATTTTTAAAAGAAACATGTCCATAGAAGCAACCCCTGGGCTTGAGTTCGTTTCCTCCTATACAGCGGCATTATCTATGCAGGGCTCAATTTTAAATGAGAGTGATATCGAGGAAAGATTATCTCTTAGAAAAAAAGCTAGAAAAGATAAAAAGCCAGTCATCAGAGAGTTTTTGCTGGATGGCATATGGTTTAAAATTAAAGAAACGCCTTCTAATGACGGTATTATTGTGACATTAATAACTGATGTAACAGAGAGCAAGAAAAACTCTGAAATGCAAGATAGGTTATCCGATGCGATCGAGACTATTCCCTCACACGTTATGTTTTGGGATAAGGACGAAAACCTTGTTAAAGCAAATAGTTTAGCAGTTAAAGAAAATAGGAAAGAAGGGGTGCAACTTGAGGAAGGGATGCATTATTCAGACTTTCTAAGACAGCAATTTAAAAATGACCTGTACAACACTCCAAAAAACTTTGACCTAGAAAAGTTTTTAAAAAAACGGGTTAAAGAGCGCTCAGAACTGGATTCAAAGTCTACTAAGGTAAAATACAAAAATGGAAAGACAGTCATAAGAACTGAAAATAAGTTAGCTGATGGTGGAATTTTAACAATTTTGAATGATGTGTCGGAGTTGGAGAAAAAAGAGGAAAGAGAGACCTTATTAAGAGACTCTTTAGAAAATTTATCTTATGGAGTACAACTCTGGAGCAGTGATAAAAAATTATTAACATTCAATAGCGCGGTCGAGAAAACTATTGGGTTCAAACCAACAATAGGCATGTCCTTTAAGGAATATTTTACAAAGCAAGTTGAAAACAATTTCTTTGATATAAGGGAACAGGAAAAGCCGGCTTGGATAAAAAGGGGTTTAAAGTATTTCGATACCTTTACTGATGAGACAAATACGACGTATCGACAACCTGGTGGAACTTTTGTTTTACTAAATGACAAAAGACTTCAAGATGGTAGCGTTCTACAGATAATCTCGGATATTAGTTACTTAAAAAAACAAGAGAAGGATTTGAAAAGGCTAACCCAAGCCATAGATACGATGTCAAATGGAGTAATTCTGTGGAGTGCAGATCATAAATTAATTTTTGCGAACGAACGAATGAGAGAAATCCAAAAATCTTTTGGCTTTGAGTTTGTCCCAGGTGTATCTAGGGCTGATATGCTTGAAAACCAAGTCAAGAAAGGATTTTCAGGTCTTGATGAAGGAGTGACAGTTAACGGTTGGATAGAAGAATCTGTTGAGTTAATGAAAAAAGAAAAAAATGGGATCACACGCGAAATGAATATTCGAGGCGATCATACCCTCGTTTCGGCGCAGATCTTAGAGGATGGCTCTTATATTCAAAGTTATACAGACATTACGGAGCTAAAAAATAAAGAGATTCAGTTAACCAGATTTCAAGAAGGTATCGAAAACATGGATATGGGTATGGCCTTTTGGGACAAGACGGATCATTTAATATACGCCAATAAGGGTTTGAGAGAATTTAATGAAGACATTGGCTTTGAAATGCATCCAGGGGTATCAAGGATTGAAATGCTCTCTAATCAAATTGAAAAAAATGCAATGGATTATGGCACCGATTCCGCAGAAAAAGTTCACAAAGATTTTATGAATAAGATAGATGAAGCCGCAAAAAAAGGTACCGGAGCAAGTATAGAGTTCTCTACTGAGATAAATAAAGATCAAGTATCTATGATGGTAACTGGTTTCAGAATGAAAAGTGGAGATTGGATCCAAACGGTATCCAATGTGACTGAGTTAAAGAAACGAGAAGATGAATTGAAAAGGATCTATGACGGCATAGATCAAATGAATAATGCAACAATTTTATGGGATGCTAATGATAGAGTGGCCTTTTGTAATAAAGAGGCAATTGAAGTTCAAAAAG
>CABZEG010000022.1 GCA_902524655.1 uncultured Alphaproteobacteria bacterium
AACATCTTAGGTTTGATGGATGGAGGCTAAAATTGCTTAGCATTAATACAAATTCAGGAGCGTTACTTGCAGCTAATGCCGCTAAAAGTGCTGCCGAAATGATGGATGAGGCAATGACAAGGCTTTCAACTGGAAAACGCCTTAATACGGCGGCCGATGATCCTGCGGCTATGCAGGTGGCGATCAGAATGGGAGCTGAGATTAACGGTCTTGAGAGAGCACTCAAAAACGCTAATGATGCACAAGCAGTGGTAGATACTGCGGAAGGTGCCTTAAACGAAGTGCATACTGTTTTATTGAGAATGAGGGAATTAGCCGTTTCTGGTTCAAGTGAAACGCATAGTGCTGCAGACAGAACAGCGCTAAATACAGAAGTCACAGCGCTCGAAACAGAAATCACGAGGCTTGGGTCGGCGACTACTTGGGGAGGAATAAATCTCCTTGATGGAACCCATTCGACAGGTAATCCAATGATTTTCCAACTTGGCCCAAGAGGCGGTGACACGATAACGGTTACGTTGGGATTTGTCCATGCGACGAACTCCGTTAATGTGCAGGGCGAATTAGGGCTTACAAGTGATGTATTAACGATTACAAAAGCCTCTAATTATATATCGGTTATTGATAAAGCGATTTCAATAATATCTGCTCGACGGGGAAGCTTGGGTGCTGTTTCCAACAGACTTGATAGCTCCATATCAAATTTGCAAAACATGAAAACCAATTTGCAAAAAGCAAAAGGCCAGGTGGAAGACGCTGATTTTGCTGCCGAAACCGCAAAACTTGCAAGAGCGCAAATTTTAATGCAGGCGGCAACTGCAATGTTAGCACAAGCTAACGCATCAAAGAATAATACACTTAAACTTATAACGGGATAGTGTGTTTTATTAAGCCATTGTTGATGGCTAATTGTAAAGTTTAACGAGTTTTTGAGTCCAATACATTTATTTTAAAAAATGGTGTTGCTCTCCATTCCATAAACTTCCGCATCACCATTTTTTAAAGTAAATGTAGAAAAAATTTTAAATAAAGGGTGATAAAATGAAATATTATATTATAAATCAAAGCAAATTGGATCTAAACGTACAAACAATAAAGAAAAGTATCCTTCTGGAAATTGCGGCTACTGCGATGCTGGCTAATTTGAAACTAAGGAAACAAAAGTCTTAATGACTTACACTTGTAACCGGGTTGCTTCAACAACCTAAGTTTACCTTCACTATGAATATTTGCTTACGTTAATCCTTGACCTTGAACAAAGCAAATATTCGTACTCGTTACTCATTTAGGTTCTCCAATTACCTAAGCAAATCTAAAACTGATTGCATCGATTGGTTCGCCTGAGCCAGCATCGCGGTAGCCGCTTGTTGAAGAACTTGGCTTTTTGAGAGATTTACAGACTCTTCAGCCATATCCGCGTCTTCAATTCTGCCACGCGAGACAGTAGTATTAACAACGATATTTGAAAGGTTATCAATTGTATGTTCCATTCGGTTCATAGTAGCTCCAAGATCACCTCTTTCGGCATCAACTTTTCTTAAAGCACCATCAACAGCAGACATCATTCTTTGTGCATTTCTAACAGTCAATACATCCATATCAGAGATCTTTCTAAGACTTGCTGATTCTGGATCATCTCTGAATAAGCTTTGATCACTTTTTGGATTTACTGTGAAAACACTTGGCGATTCAAACATCACCTGACCTGTTAATCTAACGGAATTAGGCGCAGCCGGTGTTCTGGTCGCTAAAATTTCTTTATCAAATAAGGTAACCGCGGTCCCTTTAAGATTTTCGTCACGGTCAAGAGTTTGGATCTTTAATCCCTTTTCAATTTTTGTAAAAGTCATTGCCGCAGTGTTATCTGCTGTTCCATGATTTATTACTTTAGTCTCAGTGCCGTTTGCATCAAAGGTGGAAAGGGAGAAAGTTGTTGTTGATAGAACAGTTACTACATACTCCCCACCATGCGTAAGCCATGTTTGATTTTCAGCGGCTCCTAACTCGGCTCTAACGATATCGCCTGTTACAAATCCGTGCGCAGCGTTACTGATGGCCACCGCTGCCGTATTTGCATCTGCACTTAAATCGTAGTCTTCAGCGTCCACCGTTACTGTGCTATTATATTCATCTCTTGTTTGAAGAGGTAAATCGTAATTATCGATTAAAATATCGTAGCCATCTGCACTTGTAAGGTCTATGTTGGCGCCATTTGTTGATAGTTTCGCCGTTATGCCCGTATCACCGGAAAAAGCATTAATTTTATCTCTTAGATCAGCAAGATCTGGATAGGCTGAATTATTTCCTGTACCAAATTTTACACTGGCTGTGATGGGAACGGCCGTGGTATTCATTCCATACAAATCAAAGGATACTGTTGTAAAGGCATCGGTAGAATTATCAGGCTGGAGTGTTAGTCTTGCGTGGGTTGATGCACTGGCAACAACTCCGGTTTTACTTTCGATAGCATTTATAGAATTAGCAATGTCTCTTGCGCTTGCACCATTTTTAAATTTTGCGGTCTCTTTGCCAACATAACCGTATATTTCGAGCTCTTCTGCACCTAATATTTCAGAGGATACAGGGTCGGCTCCAACTTCTCCGATGGATGGGGCATTACCTAAAGAGTTTAGAAAGAACCTTGCTCCAGCCCCAGATCCTAATGGATCTCCGCCGGCTGTACCAGCTCCATATCCAATATTACCACCATCGAAATCTTTAAGCGTAAAAACTTTTGTACCAATTGTATCGACCTTATAGGATCTCCCAGATACAAGTCCTATGATCTGTTCTGTATTACTTCCACTGCCAACATAAGTAACAATATCACCAACTTTAAAATCATGATCGGCAGTTGTAGTTATTGAGCCTGAGGTTGTCGCATTTACGTAATCAGCTACTGTTGATACTTCAACAGACTTCTCAGTTTGAGAAGACATATTCCACATGCCAATTTTGTTAGGTCGAATGTCTTCAATACTTAAAGAATGGGTGTGTTGCGGCGACTCATCGAAACTTATCTCGAACTCAGTATCCTGAAACGTACCGTTTAATAGTTTGGTTGTATTAAAAGTTGTTGTCTCTCCAATACGAATTAATTCTTTCTTCAGAGAAACGATTTCCTGATTTAGCGACACTCTATCGGCTCCACTATAAGACCCGTTGGCAGCTTGAACAGCTAGTTCTCTCATACGTTGTAGAACTTCGGAGACCTCATGAAGCGCACCCTCGGCAACCTGAGACATTGATATAGCGTCACCAGCATTTCGAATAGCGACATTCATTCCCGCTATTTGTGATGACATTCTATTTACGATGGCAGCCCCTGCCGCATCATCTCCAGCACTATTTAAACGCTTTCCGGATGACAATCTTTCTGTTGCCTTAGCAAATCCATCTTCATTCAGTCTCAAATTATGCAGAGACTTTAATGCTGCAATGTTAGATCCTATCGTACTCATTTCGTTCTACCTGTTTTTTTTTTGACATGTTTGTAATGCATTTACTATGCCAACTCTTTACTTATCTTAGAAAATCGAACAAACTTTGCTGTCCAATTCTTACAAATGCTGCTTGAGCAGCGTCTCGATTAACGATTGTTGCCTGCAAATCTGTTACCAGTTTTGTTAAATCGGCATCGCCAAGTTCAGATACCTCTGCTGTAACAATAGTCAGACGTTCCCCAAGAAAATTAAGTTGTTGATCCGTTTTTCTGGTTTGTGCACCAATAAAAGCCAGTTGATTACTTATGTGGTTGATTGATTTCTTTATATCTCCTACAGAAGTTGACATTACTTGATCTTGATCAACAATCTGCCTTGGATGACCAATCTTATTCCCTTCACCATCGATGCTTTCCATTTGAAAATAAAACTCTGGCTCCGTTGTCGCGCCATCAACACCTTCTATGTTGAGATTGGAAATGGTTATTGTTCCTGCAAACTTTTCAGATAGAGTTATTTTTTTTGTAGTATCGTCATACGTCGCCTCAATACCGGTTTTATCTGTATATAGATTTATCTCGTCTCTCAGATCGGCAATGCTTGCCTGTGAGAGGTTCATATTAATATTTATTTTCCCTTCACTTCCTTCAAGATCAAATGCCCAGTTCTGCGGATTACGAGATACGGCTAACTCAAGTTCCGCTTTAGCAGGGGCTGTACCTTTACTACTGACCTGGCTGGCAGTCTTCGCTGCGCTTATAGAATTTTCAATAATTTCAAAAATACTTTTTCTTCCGTAATCTGTTTTTATAGAGCCAAATACTGTTCCACCATCAAGACCGGAAACCACTTTCATATTTTCGGAAACTTGAAGCGCATGATTTCCTCTATCACCTACATACTCAACGGTTCCATCGAGCCGTTTATTAAAAGCACTTGTAGCCGCTTTAAACCCAGCAAAAATACTTTTACCGTTGGCATCTTGCGTATTTGTAATTTCCAAAACTAGGGTAGCCAGTTCTTCCATTTCTTTAACCATAGCTAGTCTGTCGTCAACTCCATATGTATCATTTGCAGCCTGAATTGATATTTCGCTAAAGCGCGTAAGGACGTTAATAACTTGGTTGAGGCCACTATCGGCTAAGTCAAGACGGGTTTTTGCTGTATGGCCATTTTTTATAAAGCGATCCAGTAGAATTTTCTGTTCTCTTTTGGCCGATAGATTGGAGGCTGTAACTGGATCATCTGATGCTTTTAGAAAACTCTTGCCCGATGCAATCTTTGCCTGTGTGTCTTGTATCTGCTCATTTATCTTTCCAAAGTTTTTTGTAGCCTGAGCATTGAATAATTTTGTACTAACTTCCATATTTTACCTCATACTGAGTCAATTAATGTTTGAAATAATTCTCTAGCAGTCTGTAGAATTCGTGAAGACGCTTGATATGCCTGCTGAAATTCGATTAGCGCGGCAGCCTGACTATCGAGATTAACTCCAGAGAATTGTGCTTCGGCTTCTTCACTCGCTTCGCGCATTGCCTCAGCAGCTTCTACGTTCAGCTTCCCGGATTTTACTTGGGAACCCACTTTCGAAACGAGATTGGAAAAGATCTGCTGAAATCCTCCTTTACCATTTTTTTCTCTTTGTAGTTCCAGTACGGAACTAATATTTCTGTTATCGCCAACACCACCCGAATTAGCTGAAAAGTTAAAAATATCGTCTTTGACTGCTCGTCCATCGATTTTAAATAGAAACCCCAATGCTTCGGCGGCGCCAGCGGCATCCAATTGCCGTGTTGCGATCGAGTGCCCAGTATCTTTATCGACAATATCGATAACATTTCCTGCATCATTGGTTACTTTAATTGTTAACTCTGGCGTGATTTCTTCAAGGGCAGGGGGATTACTGTCAAAATTTGCTGCTATCTTTCGTGCTCCACCACCGCTCACAATTACTATTAGCTCCTCGGGAGGTAAATTCATAATTGTAAAATTTTCAGAGGCAAGACTTGAGTTTGGTGTGCTTGCCGAGTCGTCTACGTCTAATACTTGGCCATTTGTTGTTTCAAGCTCTAGTTCTTCTCCTTTAACATACGCTAATATCTCCGCAGTTTTTAAACCTATTGCTTCGGCATGGTTGTTATTTTCAAATTCCAAAGATGTACTATCACCATTAATCGTTATTTGCAGGTGACCATTCCCTCCGGTGTCATCCACCCAAAGAAATGTTGCATTTCCACTGGTTGCATCATTGACAGAGCTCCCAGCGGTTGTGGTAATTGTAATATTTTCTGCCGTACCATTAACCTTTATCGGAAATGCCGTGTTTACAGTTCCTGGAGTAAAATTGACGCTTCGTCCAATTATCGTTTTTGTTACTGTAGCAGGGGTCATTCCAAAAAGAGTGGCTGCGTCAGAATTGCCTGAGACAGTAGTTGGTACAGAGAATTGAGCTCCAGTAAGTACTCCATCTGGAGCGGCTACTTTTAGCACATGGCCACCGCCACTTACAGCTTCGAAATAAGCGGAAACTCTCTCAGCCTCGCCACCCGTAACTACAATTTCACCACTCACCATTGTTAGAAGGTAATTTTGACCGTTGAAGGCAACTGTTAGAGAGGAACCATCATTGGGCTTGGTAGCAATAGTTACGCCTTTAATTGATGAAATAGGGGCAGTGGATCGGAGCGAATTTGCTATTGCTTTTGTTAGAGCAGATTTTGTTTGCGCCTTTAATGAGGCACTATCAACAGACGCAGAAAAAGCTGTACCGCGACTTGCTAAACTGGGGTCAACAAAATTTACATCTAATCCATATTTTGCAGCAGCAGCTGAAGCTGCTAAGCCTTGAGTATCGGCAGCATTGAAATCAATTTGTTCATTTATGTTGAAGCTTAGAGTTTGTTTTTCACCGGTAGCTGTGGTTACGCGGTTGACTAAGCCTTCATTCATGGGATCAGCAGTAGCTCTAATTGGCGGCGATCCGTTCACTACCGATTGAAATGAGCTTGCTCCCTCCAGATTAAGCAAACCGCCAAAGCGTCCTGCATCAATCAATTTTACTTGATAAAACCTCAAAAGGTGACTATTGGTTGTCTCTGCTCCACCAGGAGTTAAAATCACATCAGAACCGGTTGATGAACCGGTCGCTAACTTAAAAGCACCAGTTTCAGCATCAATGGACTTAACATAATAGAGTGTCCCTGTAATGGATCCAGAGTTTGCATCGGACAGTGACGCTACAGAAATCCCTGAAGTTGTTTCACCATTATCTTTTTGATTAAGGATAATTGTATCACCAACTCGAAGCCCATGCGTATTTCCTGCTGAAATTGTGCCATCAATATTCATTTGACCTGCATTTACATCTATAGGCGCTACAACTCCTGCATTGTTCTGAACCAGGTAAGAACCAAGAGTTATCGGATCCGTATTGCCTCTGCTATGCATCACAGCTGTATTACTTCCTATAGGAATAGAATTTTCATCGACAAAACGGCTTTTTAGCGTAAGGCCACTAGAGGAAGAGAAAGAGGACAATGATATATCTTCACCGTCTAAACTTTCTAAAACAATACGGCTTTTGTCATTTGATAGATAAACGTTAACACCTATCTGATTTGCCTGCTGATTAAGAGACTCATATAGAGCGGTAAGGTCACTTGCTGTGGTAGATGTAGTGATATTTATTGGCTTCTGATTTCTAGACTCAATATCAAACGATATTTCACCATTGCCACTTAAATTGTAAAGTTCAATACGGTTATTCGCTACAGCCCGAATCCCGAGGTCCGACATGTTTTCATTTATTTGATTTGCTGCAAACTTAGCTGAGCTGCCGGCCGCAATATTCGTTGCCAGTGTATCACCGGATGTGTCGGGGAAATATAAGTTTAACTCGTATGCTGCTGTTGTTGAGCTCGCTGGGAGTGATCCTAACCCAAGCTGTGCTTTTCTGCCCACTCCATCTCCGCCCAAAGGAATAGTAAAAGTCCCGGTCGGATTTATTCTTTCTAGATTAAGTCCTCGATAGCCTACTGGTTCGCTTAAATTTAAATATTCTGCATTGTAAACCGCTTGATCAGAAAATCCATTTGCTGTTGACATAAATGTGGATTTTTCAAGTTTTGTTAATGGCGAGCCAGCAATATGCCGTCCCTCACGCGTAAATATCTGAATGTTGGAAGCAGTTTCAGAAGTTTGTCTAACGGCATCAATTGTTGAAGCTCCTGCTGTCAGTGTAGCGCTAGCAGCGAAGTCTCCCGTAGCAAGGGATAAGGTAAGATTACCTGCATTACCCGATGCAAAAATCCCAAGGCTTTCTAGTGTTGTATTCCCCGAACGAAGCTCTCCTAGATTGAGATACTTTGCAATTTCGGATGCGTCTTTCCAAGCACCGGAGGCCGATGTCTCAGCGAGTGGATTACCCGTGAGTGTCTTGAAGACATCACCATATGCAATATCAAAGTTATAATTAGCGCCAGCAACTGAAAATGCCAGCTGACTAGCCTGGGATAAGTCGCTTGTTGAAAGTGTAAATTGCAAAGCTGATTGTTTTGAAAAGCTGGCAAGCTGTATTGCTTCGGTCGCTTTGGGGATTGAGGCTGCGAACCCATCATTGAAAAATGTTGTTGCAGAAATTGGAGATAATGAGTTTGTAAAAACCCCACTAACTTTTGCTAGATTAGTATCTTGAATGGTTCCAGTAGAGTCCGCTGAAATGCTTGCGTCACTAAGATTTTTGGTGTCTGCTGAAATTAAAAAGCTAGCAGAAGCTGCGATATCATCTGGGCGTCGTAGAGAAAATTCCATATCTCTAGAGAAGCTATTTGATGGACTAATTGTAATTTCATCTCCATCTGAAGCCGTTCCGAGAAGTGTAATATTAATTCCTCTGGTCGATATTGAAGTAAGGCCGCTTGCCAGCTCAGTATCGGACAGATCATACGCAACCCATTCTTCTCTTGGTTCAGAATAAACAAGCTTTACTGGATCGGGGTTGACTAACCCGCCTCCCGTTGCAGTTGCCGATGCAGTAGTGTTCCCCATGTTAGTCGGATTTTGGGTTGATGCAAAACCCACCGACGTAAACATATCTTTACCCTTTAACCCATCCAAAGTAAGGCCTTTTTTATGTTGGTCATTCATTTCTTGAGCAAACTTTTGAGCAAGACTATCGAGATCTTTAAGTGTCTGCTCAATTGTTTTTGATGCATCAATTAACCCACGCATCGCTCCATTTGTTATCTGGTTTGTTGGACTATTCAATGTACCTGGTCCCAATATTACCTTGATATCGGTACTCTCTTCATCTAATCCGATCGCAATTCTCTTAGAGTCTTCAACGATTTTGGGTCCACTACCTGAACCACCTAGTCTTACTATGGCGGCATTTTTGTCAGTATAAGTACATGTAACTTCAAGTGTTTTGCTTAGCTCATCTATAAGCCTGTCTCTATTATCGAGTAAGGCATTCGCTGCACCTCCCTGAGTAGAGCTTGATAATAGTTTTCTGTTAACATTCAAAATTTCGGTAGTTAAAATATTCACAGTATCAATTTGCTGCTGTGCATGTGATTTTGCCCCAGTCTTCAATTGTGTTAAAACTTCTGAGGTTCTGCTAAAGGTCGCTGCTACATTTTTACCTTCTTCAACGGCTACAACCCTTGCAGCCACGTCAGCGGGTGAAGCGGCCACTTCTTGCAGAGACGAGAAGAATAATCCCATAGATGATCCTAGATCAGCGTCACCAGGAAGTAATAGATCCTCAAGCTCACTGATTTTTTCAAGAAAATTTGTCGCCGTTTCTTCTCTTGAAAAAGAATTTCGTTTTCTATCGAGGAGATACGCATCGAATGAGCGTTTGATATCCTCAACTCTAACACCCAGCCCAGTACCATCTTGAATTTGCGTTATACCGCCTTGTCCAGAACTTACCTCTGTAAGTCCAGCCTCTCGACGTTTATACCCATCAGTATTAATATTGGCAATGTTTTGGCCTGTTACCGCTAGCGCTTGTCTGTAAGATTGAACACCACTTTTAGCTATGTCAAATAAGCTTGGCATCGTTATTAATCATTCTTATTTTTATCAAATTGTCTTACTAATGCTTCAGCGATTCCTAGGTCTAGATTTAGAGCCAGACTTCTTGATCGCTCCTGGTCTAACATAGTTCCAAAATTGTCTTCTTCATCACTAGAAAATAGGGCATCGGACAGTTTGCTATCTCTTGCTTGTTTTAGCATTTGATTGATAAACATAGACTCAAACTCTTCCGCTAATGCTTCTAAATTTGCCTGATTTCTATTCTTTTGAAATAATGTAAAACCAGTGTCCGTCTGATAATTCACAGATTTAATGTCCATAATATCACCTATATTATTATTAACTCTGCTCTTAATGCGCCTGACTCTCGAAGCGCTTCAAGTATGGCAACCAAGTCGGAAGCGCCGGCACCAACAGCGTTTATTGTGTCAACTATAGTGGATAATGAGACACCGGGATCAAACACAAATGCTCTTGCTGGCTCTTCTTCTACTTCAATATCCGTTTCTGGAGTAACTACAGCATCACCAGGAGTGGTAACTACTTGGTTCTCATTTACAATAGCTCCACCGGTAGCAGTAACTTTCTTTTTTTCATCTATTTTAACTGTTAAGGACCCATGCGTCACTGCTGCGGGAGTTACTCTAACATCGCCCCCAATAACGATTGTTCCGGTTCGAGCATTAACAACTACTTTCGCTGCTGGTCTTGCGGGTTCCACTTCTATGTTTTCTAACAGGCTTACAAACGCTACTTTTTGGCTTGGATCTTTCGGCGATCTAACTTTTATGGATGAGGCGTCAAGAGGAACAGCGACATTATCTCCAAATATATCATTTATAGCTTCAGAGACACTAAGTGCAGTACTAAAATCTCCTTGATGGAGGTTCAAAATAACATTGCTTGAGTTTATAAACGGATTATCAACCATTTTTTCAATAGTTGCACCTCTTGGTATCCTACCTACCGTGGGTATATTAACTGTCAGAGACGATCCATCGCCCCCTTCAACTCCAAGTCCACCTACTACGAGATTACCTTGTGCCACAGCATATGTCTCACCATCCGCACCCAATAGGGGCGTCATTAAAAGTGTACCACCTCTCAATGATTTGGCTTTGCCTAGGGTTGATACGGTCACGTTGATATTTTGACCGGGTTTGCCAAAAGCTCCTAGTTCCCCTGTAACCATTACCGCTGCTGTATTTTTTCCATCTAAACCCTTTACATCTGTCGCTAATCCAAATCTAGATACCATCGACTGCATCGATTGAAGGGTAAGGCCAATATTGCCATCACCAGTTCCTGCTAAACCCACAACTATGCCATAGCCAACAAGCTGATTTGATCGCACACCAGCAATGGAGGTTAGATCCTTTAATCTATCGGCAAACAGTGGATAGGATACTAGGGTAAATACCTTTAATAAAAATACTATTAGTAGTTTAGTTGAAAACTTGCGTATCATAATGGAGTTACCACATCCACTAGTTTAGAAAACCATCCTTTCTTGGAAGTATCGGCCAGGTCTCCCGCTCCAGTATAGGATATTTTAGCGTTAGCTATTCTGCTAGAAGGTACTATATTTCTGCTGTTTACATCTTCTGGTCTTATTATGCCTACTAAGCGAATATACTCATCACCATTATTTAGGGTCAGTTTCTTCTGGCCTAATATTTCCATGTTACCATTTGAAAACACTTTGGTAACTGTCACAGAAATTTCTCCTCTCAGTGAGTTGTTCTGGGCAGCTGATCCGGAACCATCAAAAGACTTCGCTAATTTACTATCAAACAGTGTATCGTCAGCATCGGCGGTAGTTATCTTTGGAAAATCAAAGCTAGTTGTTCCATTTTTTGCGCTTTTAGCTGATTGAGATTTTGAAGCGCTGAAATTTTCAGATAGTGCAACCGTTAAAAGATCTCCTACTTTTGAGGCTCTTCTATCCGTTGCAAAAAGACCTTGCTGACTATTGCTGTAGATAGATCCATATTTATCCTTTTTTTGAGCCTTTGGAAGGCTTGGCATTGTGGGCTCAAAATCAATCGAAGCTCTTTCTTCCAATTGTGTTGAGCAACTGGCCATAAAGGAGAGACATATTATCCCAGTTGTCAGTTTTTTTTGCAAATTTCCTAAAGACATCAACTACTCTCCATTATAGATTGTTTGATACAAAACGCATCATTTCATCAACAGCAGATATTGATTTCGAGCTCACTTCGTACGCTCTTTGCGTTTCAATCATATCTACGAGTTCTTGCACTACGTTTATATTTGACGCTTCAAGTGAACCCTGCACCAGTTTCCCAAAGCCTTCTCCAAAAGGATTCCCAATAGCGGGAGCGCCAGATGCTGGTGTTTCTACTGCAAAGTTCTCTCCTATCGGTTGTAACCCCGCTGGGTTAGCAAAATTGGCTAGTGTTAACTGGCCGACTTCTGCGGCCTCTGCTTCTCCAGCTACTTGAACACTTACCAACCCGTCAGCAGATACATTTATCTCCGTTACACCCTCCGGAATAGCAATCTCAGGCTGAAGTGTATAACCGCTTGGAGTAACCAAAGTCCCCTCAGCATTTCTAGAAAATGAGCCATTTCGGGTAAACCCAATTCGACCATCTGGGAGAAGAACTTGAAAAAAACCGCTTCCGTCAATAGCTAAATCTAATGCGTTATCCGTGTTTACTAAGCTTCCTTGAGTGTATAGTTTTTGAGTATTAACAATTCTTACACCAGTACCAACGGCAAAAGCTGATGCTAAATCGGTATCAGCGGATGTTTGTTCTCCACTGCTCCTTTGAATCTGATATAGTAGAGACTCAAAATTTACTCTATCTTTTTTAAATCCGGTAGTATTTACGTTTGCAAGGTTATTTGCTATTACCTGCATTTTAGTTTGTTGGGAATTTAGGCCAGTTTTGGCCACATGCATTGCGCTACTTGACATTTATACTCTCCTTGATGAATACTCTCTTTATTCATAGCAAGAGCTGTGCCAAATCTGTTAGCTTGGTAGTCTCATTATGCTAGTTCCACCTTCATCAATTTCCTTTGATAACGAAATAAGCTTGATGTTGATTTCAAATTGACGTTGGTCTTCCATAGTTCCTATAAGCTCGCTAACCGCGTCTATATTACTACCCTCCAGAAATCCTTGAGACAGTACAGCTGCCTGGTCCGCTCCTGGAACTCCACCACTCGATAATCGTAAGTGACCATCTAGGCTTTTTATTAATGGATCCTCTTTCGATCCACCTAAGCTGGTACCGATAGTCCCAACTAATTGTCTTTCTCCAGGAGCTCCGTTTAATGGCTCTATAAATACGTCACCATTTTCAGCTACTATAAGCTTTTTATTCCCTGGTATCTCCAGAGGAGCGCCTCCTGTATCCAGTACTTTGGAACCCGCGCCATCAACTAAAAGTCCTGTATTTGATACAGAAAAATCACCCCTTCTTGATAATGCCGGATCACCACTTTTTGGCTGTACAATAAAAAAACCGGGCCCGTTTATTGCTATATCGGTCTCTAGCCCTGTTGGATTAAGTTGACCTTGTTTATTTGAAAAACCATTTCCACCATCATGAATAGCAAATACTCTGGAGTCATATTGATTTACCTGATGCAAAAAACCAGATGTAAAGTTGGTATTTAGGTCTTTTCGGTGCCCAGGAACATTCAAATTAGACATATTTTGAGCTCTAACTGCTCTATTAGCTGACAAATTCTTCAGCGTATTAAGAGCCGTATGTATCATTTTATCCATTAATTATACCTCCCTGTAAAATGGTTAATTAACCTCTGATATTAATGATTGTTTGAGTAAGCGTTGTAGTTGTTTCAATCGCTTTTGCTGATGCTTGGAAGTTTCGTTGTGCGGTAATCAAATTTACCAATTCTTCGGTAATATCAACATTCGATCTTTCGAGCGAACCCGACAATATATTTCCAAAGCCTTCTGCACCGGCCTCTCCCACCTGCGCTGTACCGGATACCGCCGTCTCAACATAGGTCGCGTTTCCAATTTGTTTCAAACCGTTTTGGTTGTTAAAGTTTGCAACAACTATTTTTCCGAGTGGATTGTTTTGTCCATTCGTATAGTTTGCTCTAATTGTCCCCGATGCATCAATTTCAAGACCATCTAATCGACCAGAAGTAAAACCATCTTGATTCACGCTCAGGACCGAAAATGGTTGTGCAAACTGCGTAGAAGATCCAAAATCAATATCAAGAGATATTGAAAAGCCTTCTTCCTGCTTTTCATAGTGTACATCCTGTTTAGGATTTATTAATTTACCTGTTTTATCGAATGTTAATTCGCCTTCATCAATGTAAAGAGGATAGTATCCCTCAACCATATTTTCTGGTGGTGTCTCAACAACTTTACCGTCCGCACTAACAAATAGGTTTACGCCATTAGCATTTGTTGCCTGAACTAGATTAAAAATCTTAGGTACTGTACCCACACCAAGAGGAACGTCATCAAGCCCAAGTCGAGCAGACCCTTTAACTTTAATCGTTGAGGTATCACCAGTAGTTCCCGTAGTAAATTCAAAGTTATTGGTAGTAGCATTAAAACGGGCAGTTACACCACCTACGGTATCTCCGGTAACTGGATCCATAATTTGGTTTATTTTTGACTCTAAAGCCTCGGCAAGTGTCGAACCAACATAAAATCCAGGAGGAATGGTGATAACACCACTGATACCATTAACGGATACGTTAAAAATATTTTCGCCGTTAGTCGTTGACAGCCTAAATACCTCATTGAGCGGTTCGGTAGCGGTTGCGCCTAGTGCTGTGGCTGGTGTTGCTGATAACCCTTTACCTGCGGTAAATTCAGCTTCAGTCTTTGTGGCTCCCACTCCTAGAAGGTTATTATCTCCTGAAAAATAATCAGTAGCATCAACAACAGAGCCTGTCGCATCAAGAGAGTACCGCCCGACTTGAATATTAGACGCCTTTTGGGTATCCGTCACACCAAGAGCACCTTGTGCAGCAATTTGCTCACCAGTTGTTCCACTTGAGATCTTAAAAGATTTTTTATCACTGTTATATTCAACTTCAATACCGTATCTTTTATCATTCAGCTGAATTTCTTCACCATCAGCAACAAAACTTTCGCCTGACAAAATTTCACCACCTCGAATTAGTGTATCGGGTGCGTCATCTTTTGATACCAAGCCAAGATTATTTGTATCGGTTGCTGTTCCCTTACCATAAATAGTAAATGAGTTGAAATTACTATCGGTACCAGTTCCAAGAACTGTTCTATCAACCGTAAATTGCAATCTTTGATTAATTTCATCGTAAGTGACTTTTACTGGGGGATCTAATTCATCGACCCACTGCGAGTCTTCTGTTCTGTCAGCATTTTCTAATCCTAGTTTATCCAAAGTACCATCCGCTCCATCTGCAAACTGTGCGTCAAAAGCTGAAAATGCTCCCGCACCAGCCAATATACCTGGAAAAGTTTGTTTCGCAGTGCCCGTTTCTCGCAATACAATTTTTTTACTGGCAAAATCTACTGGAGCATCTTCATAAACATTTTGAGCTCCCTCAAAAAAAGCTTCGACATTTGATGATGGGCTATATGCTACCTGCAAATTAGCACCATTAGTATTTATTACGTTGAAATCGGCGTCAGGAAAACCCAGCCCTGTAGTATTAATCTGAATGTAACCCGTTGTGTTAGCTGATGTCGGATCTGTATATTGTACACTCGATATTGTAAATTCACGGCCATTCAAATATTGAGCTTGGGCGGTTTCGGATGCATCAAAATTACCACTTAGTCTTATTTTTCCGTTAGCTGCAAAAATAGGTGAAGCGGCATTAGCTTCCAAGGTATCAAAATATATCCTTAGGGTGTTTTCTGTTGTTGAATACATTATTTTATTACCAGCTGCATTTGTGCCATTGCCTGCACTATCGTTAACGTTAGCTGGCGCATTGGCAACCGCCTTTTTTCCATCGTAAACACTAAGATTCGGTTTATTATCAAAATAGGAATATACCAAAAACTTATTACGTGTATCATCTGGAGGATTGGTTTCATTCCCCGCACCTGCATATTCATTTGATGTGTGTGTAAACTGAATAATATCATTAGTCTCATAAATGGTATCGATTGTAGCACCACTTGCTCGTGTAAATTGAAGCTTTTCAATGCCTAAAGCGGCTTTTTGGGTCGCATTATCAGCATATGAGTTTAATGCTTCATTAACTCTCGCTTGAACATGGGCCAAAAATTCATCTCTTGTAAAGTCTGGAGATGCCCCAGTTAGATTAATTCGATTTGCCCCTCCAACCTGTTGCGATGTAACATAACTATCTGTCAGTAGGTCAACTGTAATCGCAGCGTCCAAAGAAGATGTTGATCCATCTGCGTTAAGTTTAGAAAGGTCAATATTAATCTCGTCGTCAACATTTCTTACAATTTGAATTTTTTTATCGTCGCCATAAGCTTCGTTAATCGCTCTCTCTACTTCAGCGGATAGCTGTGCCGCGTTATATTTCCCTGGTCTTATATCGATGTTTACGGGTTGGTCGGCGCTGTCAACGTTAAGAGTTAAAAAATTTTTTCCCCAGTAAATATCACTATCGGTCAACTTTCCTGACTCTACAGTAGCATTATACAGTAAAGGATCAGTAACAATTTCAACTAGCTTGTCGCCTTCCTCACCGAAATCAAATGCGGTCAACTCGCCTTGAATATTGGCGGCAGTAGAGGGAACTTGGGTTTTCAAATCGTCTAATTTATATAATGGTGAACCCTTACCTTCCAAAAAGTAGTTATCATCTGGAACTTGTGTCGTTTGCGCTCCAAACTCATCAATAAAAATCTGCTTTCCTGCATCATCAACTGCACTAACTAAGTCTGGCTCAATAATAGTATCATTAATTACGAGCCGCGTATCGAATTTGTTTGTTGGGTCTGTAGCAGAAGCTGTTTGTGTTTTTATAAAAAACATTGTGGCGATAGTTGGGTTACCTAAATCATCAAAGATCGTTATTGATGTCGAGTTAGTAAACGTTTCGGGGTTGTTGGGGTCAAATGTATATCCATCCGCGAACTGGGGTTGATCTGGAACAACGGCAGCAGCAGCAGGTACGTTAACTCCAAGATCAATATTTGAGGTCGCTTTTGGATCACCTGATGTGACAGGAAGTTGCAATGGTAACGCTGAAATTAAGTCTTTCGCAGTTACCGATCCATCTTCGTTAACGGGGTAAACTAGTAGATACTGACCAGCTGAGTCAACAACGTATCTGTCGTTGTTCACATTGAGAGATCCGTTTCTGGTGTAAACTGTTTGGGCTGAAGTAAGTGAGGGCTTTAATGCAAAAAATCCTTGACCAGAGATAGCAAGGTCAAGAGCGTTCAAGGATGACGAAATGTTACCCTGTGTAAACTGCTGTTTAATGCCTTTAAGAATGGTACCAGAACCAATAGAGGATGATGAGTTCTGAAGAGGTGAGGTAGCAAAGATGTCACCAAATTCTGCTCTACTTCTTTTAAAACCAGTCGTACCAACGTTTGCAATGTTGTTTGACGTTGCCGATATATCTGATTGTGCACCGTTAAGTCCTGTTAATGCTGTATAGAATGACATTTTTTACTCCGTTTTACTTATACTCAATATATTTTAATTAATTTCTGAACTTGATAACATCAGCCGCAGCCATTTCACCAAAATCTTTAACATCGATAGTTACACCTTGGCCCTTTTTATCCAAACTAGCAGCAATAACTTCAGAGAAAACTGATGGGGTTAAACCCTCCGATCCTTTGCCGGTATTAATAAACGCTTCTACCCGTAAAGGCTCATTTTTGTCTATAATTTCCTTTGGGATGTTTAGCCATTCAAATCCTACCAAACCTCTTCCATGAGCGCCCAAGTCTGCTGAATGAACAAGTTCACCAGAGCCGTCAAAAAATGCGACTGACGTTTCACTTGATGCAGATGGAAGATCGATAATACCATGAATCTCACCATTTTTGTTTGGTCGCACAACATTGCCAGGAACTAATACAGAGTTGCCCAGCAGATCAGACGCAGTAGCTATTCTGAATTCATTTAGTTTATCTGATAAACCTTTGAGGGTTTGCCCCATGTCAGTTATCCCGGTGACAGTTGAAAACTGGGCCATCTGGGCAATAAACTCCCCATTTTCCATAGGGGCAAAAGGATCCTGATTTTGAAGCTGTGTCGTCATAAGTTTAAGAAAGTCTTCCTGGCCGAGACTGCTTTTCCTTTGCGGAGAGGCGCTATCAGGCGATTTTACACCAATCTTTTCTAAAATATTGTTAAGGGATTGATTGTTGCTTTCTATACTAGACATATTCGTACTCCAAAAATTACTTTCCTAAATTTATTGTTCTGATCATTAAAGCTCTTAAAGTTGAAATAACTTCAATATTGTTTTGGTATTGACGACTTGCTTCAAGCATCTCTACCATCTCTTCCTCTATGTTGACTGCTGCATTGAATATATAGCCATCTTCATTAGCTTTAGGATGATCTGGCATATAAACTTTTTCTGGTTCTCTATTAAGTTCCCTGACATTTATTGCATCAACACTTGCAATTCCATTGTCATGAAGTTTGTCAGAGTAAATTGTTTTGAAAATAGGTTTCAGTGGACGGTAAGCTTCCTCACTAGTACTCGCAATGTTATTTGAATTTGCAAGATTACTTGCTACCGTATTCAACCTAATCATTTGGGCGGCCATCGCTCTTCCTGAGACGTCGAATATATTTTTTATCGAACTCATTATTCACCTTTTATCGCGGACATGAGCCCCGATATCTTGTTGGTTAAAAATTGAAGAGTAGTTTGATATCTGACTACGTTTTCGGAAAACTCCATTTGCTCAACTGCCATTTCTACTGTGTTACCGTCCAACGAGGGGTTGAGTGGCTCTCTAAACATTACATCGTTTGGTCTAACTTTACTTAGAAGAGCAAAATGCTTTTCATGATTAACTGAAATATTACCAACTTTCTCTTTTTTTCGCATCTCAACATCAAAATCTATATCACGAGCTTTAAAATGAGGAGTGGCTGCATTCGCAATATTCGAAGCAAGTATCTTATTACGTTTTCCTCTAAGGTTTAACGCATTTGAGTGTATACTAAGATGATTTTCGATAGTTTTCATATTTGTTTGATTTGATGTTTAAATTTCTATTTTTTTCAATTTGTGGTGTGAAAATTGCAAATAAAATGCCAACTTGATAAATGAAGGAAAAAAAATGACTTCTCTAGAAAAAACAATTGATTTGGATCAGAGTGATCCAGTCCCCTTAGATCCAGTAATAATGAGAGCAAGGGACGAGCTTCTAGAAAAATATTCAGATAAGAGTTTTGAGGAGCAGATTACGTTCTACAAGGCGGTAATAGAAGGGGAAACTGATGGTGTTCAAAGGTTGAGCGCAATGGCTGCAAGAGTTTATGTTTTAAGAAAAAGATTAGCGCTTCTAGCTGGCAATGTCATGGAAGACCAACTCAATGACTTATCTAATAAGCAGAGTGGATTCGATATTGATGTTTCAATAACTGAGTCTACGGACATTAAAGACCCTGAAGCCATCGGCGGTGATAATACATGGATGCGCCTCAGAATAGTTGATTCAAGTGAGGTTAATGGTGTGCGTTTTCCTTCAGGTGTAGTTATTGATGTAAAAAGGGAAGACGGCGAAAAATTAATAGAGTCGGGCAAAGCTGAGTTTATTTCAACTGAAGAAAGTCGTCAATTTAGTTCAGAAGAAGGTATAGAAGGATTAAAAAGCCAAGTAAAGGCGGAGGTTGTTGTAGAGGAAAGTACTGCTGAGGAAGTAGGAGCGGAGGCTGTTGCTGAGGAAAGTGCTGCTGAAGAAGTAAAGGCGGAGGTTGTTGCAGAGGAAAGTACTGTTGAAGAAGTAGAGGCGGAAGTTGTTACAGAGGAAAGTGCTGCTGAGGAAGTAGGAGCGGAGGCTGTTGCTGAGGAAAGTACTGCTGAAGAAGTAAAGGCGGAGGTTGTTGTTGAGGAAAGTACTGCTGAAGAAGTAGAGGCGGAGGTTGTTACAGAGGAAAGTGCTGCTGAGGAAGTAGGGGCGGAGGATGTTGCTGAGGAAAGTGCTGCTGAAGAAGTAGAGGCGGAGGTTGTTGCTGAGGAAAGTGCTGCTGAAGAAGTAGAGGCGGAGGTTGTTGCTAAAAATGAAAAAATATAAATTTAATAATACATGGCAGCTTTGCTTGACTCGAAAAGAGAAAAAACAAATAAATTATAGCAGGTCATAGTTCCTTAAATTTTAGATCCATGGAATCTTACTATTGTTTCAGCCTGATCTTTACTTAGCTTGGTTTTGGCTACAATATCATCCGCTGAACTACCTTTTCGAGCAAGATCTATTGCATCATTGAACACAGTTTCGCTATTTATGCCTTCCGCGAGCATACTTAGCTCCTTCTTCGTTCCTTCAGCTACAGTAGTTGCATCTGATACCGCACCTGAAAGGTTCGATATTCGAGAACTCAGAGAACTAATATCTGAAGTTGTGTTATCTGTTCGATTTACGAGTTTGCTAACTTTATCTCTTAAACTCACAAGTTCTTTTTCGATAATTGAAAGGGTCTTATTTTGTTGAAATATAAGGTATATGCTTGTTGCCAGGAACGCTATAACCCCAGCTCTTTCAGTAAAAATATAATCTAATATTAGAACTTGAAGATCCATTTCGAAAGATTGTATTGAATTATTGATTCAAAACAAGTTATTTTCTTTTAAAATTTTCTTGTAAATATTGTGAAAACTGATTTGCCCAGTTTACTTTGCCTTGTGAAGCTTTTTCTAAGATTGAAATTCTTTCTATGAGCAAATTGATATTTTCTTTTTCATTATCCAGTAGATCCTTAGAAAAATTTCTATTACTAAAAACCTCTATGCTTTCAGTCAATGCTTTGTCGGTTTCGATCAATGTTTCAATTAAAAGCTTTGGTTCGAGAAAATTTTTTTCTAAAGAAACTAAATTTTCCATCATAGTTTTAACTACATAATTATGTGCTGTAGGTAGAGACATTTTCAAAAATTTAAATTGTTGTCGACTTTTTAAGATTCTGAAGTCCAGTAAGACTCAAGTAACTTATCTGCTAGTTTATCAAAGTCGATAGGATATTCACCATTCTTGATCTTTTGTTTGATTCTCTCAACCGCCTCCATGTTTATTGACGGATTTTCTGCCATAACTTTCAATGCCTCTCTAGATTTACTTGTTAATACAGCATCAACCTGAGAGCCAGAACCAGTGGAGGAGCTTGACTCAGTAAGCTTCTCAGCCTGTGTCTTCGCTTCTATCATTCCTTTGGACACTTCTACTCTCTGTCCAGTGAAATTTTTTATTGATCCAACCATTTTCTTTCTCCTATTTAAGTATACGACATAAAGTTAATAAATTTTACGAAAAATTGATATTTTTCTCGAATCTTCAACAAATCCTTCAACTATTTTTTTGCTGGAGATATTTTTTGCCAATATTCTATCCCCCTTTGCACCATTACTTAGCGCTATTGCTTCCATTTTTACGTATATTTCACCTATTTTGTGCTCAATTATTATCTTTTGATTTTTATGAACCAACCAGTCTGGTTTCAAATGATTAGTTCTTAAGGTTGTACCTTTCTGTAAGCTTTTTATCAACCGTTTACCAAGAACGCTTTCTAAGTCGCTAAAAGCCCCCTTAGAAAGAATTGCTTTCTTTTTCGATAGGATTAAATCTGTTGCCTCTATTCTATCTCCTTTTAATTTTGAATTTTTTAAAATCAATACCTCAACTGTGGCTTGCGAACTATTTTTTTCCGAAACGTTATGTGGTAAATTAACATTTTGAGCGTTAGTGGCTTTAGGCAACTTATTTCTAAAGTTATAATTCCATGACTTATTCGTTTTACAGCTAAGATTTATAGTTTTCCACGATCCATATCTTTTTGAAATTATAATTTCCTCACTAGAGCACCCAGTAAAAACTCTATTTTTATTAATGATAGGCTGGGCACTTAACCCTTTCTCACTAAAGTGATCAATTATCAATTTAGTTAAGGTTGAACCACTTATTTTTTCCTGCGAAGCGATGCTCTCTAAACTGAGACCCCACCAGATTGCTATTATAAGTAATGCCTTCTTAACCAACATCTATCCTCCAAAATAATAGATATTATTATTTTTGTATGAAATCTCCTCATCCAAATCAAACTCTATACCTTTCATAAGTTTTGAGATTTGATTGATGCTTGGAAGATGAATAGTTTCTTCAGCAATCATATAGTTAATATTCCTATTTCTAAAAGCATGATCATTTAAAGAAACAATTGCCAGTTGTAAAAAATACTTATTTAACCCGCTACCATCATAGTATTTTTCGATTATTAGATTTAAACTTTCCCCTGGCAAAATCATATGTTTCTTTGCGTGGTCAGGATCCTGGGCGAACTCATTTGATCTGCCCGACAGCTCAGATGCATTATTGTATTGCAGTACAACAAAGGGTTCTGCATTGAGACAATTAGTTGCAGTAAAAGCCATAAAGAATAAAGGTAAATAAATAAAGTTTTTTAGCATTACATGTTACCTAAAAATTGAATTGATTTGCCGTTTAGTTTACTCAATTCTATTGCATTGTTGAGTGGTACCAAAACCGATTTGTTTTCTGAAACTCTCTCTACCCTCAATACATTAAAAGGAGTTTGCTCGCCCTCAGTCACAGCTAATGCAGCAATCTTTATTCCGTGCCTTTTTCCAAGAGGAACCTCTATTTTCCCGTTGTTAACTGTTATAATACTATACATTTTCTTGCAAATAAGGTTATCAGTGACTTCTGTTGCATGCTCTTTAGCAGCGGTCAAAATAGGTTCAACAATGGCCTCTCTATTTGGGTTCAGTAATAAATTAATTGTTCTCCACGGGCCACTGGAGCTAAATACTAATTCAAGTGTTTTAGACTTTGAGAAAGAAAATGCATAATTACTGCCTTCATAGATTTTCGTTTCAAGGGTTATTATAAGGCTGTTGTAAGTGCTAAAACCAACAAACTTCTCGCGTTCTTCTATAGACGACGACAAAACCGCTGCATAATCGCCGTATCTTGTCCTTTCCCTACCAGAGGTAAGCGATATGTAATCATAGTCATCATTAGTCGTTATTAGCTGATCACTGTCAAGTGGCACCAAGGAATTATCGCTTAGATTTATGTTCGATTTGGATTTAAAAGTATCCATAACTTTTTCAGTTAATTCGTTTGCAAGTGAATTTACCCAAAATGGTGCAGAGGGATCGACGTTAATTATTGGCCTATATACAGACAAGCTTTTCAATCCTTTATTTTCACATCCTTTATCCACTAACTGCCCTACTGCAGACCTGATTTTTACAATAAAGTGAGTATCAGTTTTCTCCTCTGAAATTATAGTATAATCAAGTATTTGGCTTGCCGGTTGAATTACTAAATTTTCCTGTATAGACGTATCGGTATCTACTGCTGAATAACCATTTATCTTCGCCCCTCCATGAAGAGCTGCTAAATATAGTGCGTCTTCAAGAGCTCTTCTTCGAGAGAAATCGAGCATTTCATCACTCTCAATAACAGCCCGCCCTGTGGTCTCTATAAACTTTAGAGTGTCTTTAGCAAAAGCTTGGCTAACAAAAGCTGAGAAAATAGCTGCGAAAATAAATATTAGGTAAAAAACTATTGATTTCATAGTTGATGCTTTTTTTTATGCCACACTGCGTGCTTGTCTTAGTAAATAACTTAAGGTATCTTTATCAATTTCTAAGAGAACTTCATAGGTATCACTGCCAGTTGGGTTGATCCGAACCGTCCTTGCGCCTCGTATTGTTCCCGATACAATGCCTCTGAATGTATCGTTCTGAACCATTAAATCAATTACAGTTGTGTTACCTTCAACTTTAAGTCCATGAATTTGTTCTGCGAGATCACGCATTGCAGCCATTCTTGCAGATCTTATGGCCATTAAACGTTTTTGATTAGCAGAACGACCAGGTTGTGATGATACTACTGCATAACCCATAGCGCTTATTGTAGGAACATTAGCTACAGATGCGTCTAATACTTCATTAATTGCAGCGAGGTGAGCCGCGTCTTCACCTTTATTGCTTAAAACATTTAGAGTTGATGTTGGGCTTTTCTCGTCCATGTTAGTTAAAAAACTAGACTGACACCCGCTTATAAATAGAGCTAAACCAATTGATGGAATAAGCATTTTAATATTTTTCTCTATATTCATTTTCTAACCTTATCTTTTAAAAGCATAACCTCCATCTGCATTTTTTATGCCATATGTTTTTTTATTATTCGTTTTTGTCTAACTACAGGATGGCACGATTGTTGCTTCTTTCCCTTTAAGGAACTTGAAGACAGTGAAAAAAGTTAACTCAAAGTGTTTTAATCGTAAATTTTAGGTAAAAATTTTAAGCTAATAAACAAACTACGACTTTTTTTTGACAGGGAGAAATAAGAGTCATGGAATTGACAAAAAACAGCACATCATTATCTGGTAACATATCGGACATTATAAAGTCTGGAATTTTACCACTGGGTATTATTGTGCTTGTTGCTATGATGGTGTTGCCTCTCCCAGTATTCTTGCTAGACATTTTTTTTGTATCTAACATTTTGATTTCTCTCGTGATCTTAATGGTAGCAATGCATACGTTTAGACCTCTCGACTTTTCAAGTTTCCCTAATCTATTGCTTATCGCAACAGTACTGAGGCTCGCTTTAAATGTTGCTTCAACTAGAGTTGTTTTAGGCCAAGGTCATACCGGAAATGATGCTGCTGGCCAAATAATCGAGGCTTTTGGTAACTTTATTGTTTCAGGAAATTATGCTGTAGGTATTTTTGTTTTCATAATTTTAGTAATTATAAACCTAGTAGTAATTACAAAAGGTGCTGGAAGAGTATCTGAAGTGTCGGCTCGTTTTACGTTAGACGCAATGCCGGGAAAACAGATGGCTATCGATGCAGACTTAAATGCAGGAGTTCTTTCTGCTGAGGAGGCTACTAATAGGCGAGAGGAGATAGCACAAGAAGCAGATTTTTATGGTTCAATGGATGGGGCTTCAAAATTTGTGAAGGGTGACGCAATTGCATCGATTCTTATTTTAGCAATCAATATTATAGGTGGCCTAATCATAGGAATAAGTCAGTATGACTTGCCAGTATCAACGGCAGCAGAGACATATGTCCTTTTATCAATAGGTGACGGTTTAGTAGCACAAATCCCATCATTATTATTAGCCATTTCGACGGCGATTATTGTAACACGTGTTTCCTCTAAGCAGGACATGGCGACTCACATCGGTGACCAACTTAGTATATCGAGAGCTTGGATTCCGGTCTCAGCTGTATTATTGCTGATAGGCTTTGTTCCGGGAATGCCAAATCTACTTTTTATTACGTCAGCAATAGTTGCGGCCACTGCAGGCTTTCTAGCTCGGAGAGTTGAAAGAAAAAGGGAAACAAACATTGAAGATTCAATCGAAGATGAAAATGTTCAAGATGACGTTGATGGAGATCAGCTAAGACTGGAGGATGTAACAGACTATTCGCCAGTGTCCGTTCAGCTAGGTTATGGTCTTGTAGAGATGGTTGATGATGATACAGGTGGTCCTTTGGTTGAGAGAATTACCGGTATAAGGAAACAAGTATCAAAAGCACTTGGCTTTATAATACCCGCAGTAAGAATACGTGATGACTTAACGTTGTCATCTAATCAGTACAGAATAAGGATAGGGCAGACAATAGTCGGTGAAGATTCGATCTATCCTGATCGGAAACTAGCTATTCCAGGTGATAATACAAATATTAAGTTGGATGGAATTGAGGTAAAGGATCCATCCTTTGGGATGGATGCCACGTGGATCCTACCATCTCAGCAAAATGAAGCGGAAGAGAAAGGATACGTTGTCGTAGCCCCCGAGTCTGTTTTAGCTACTCACTTAAGCCAGATATTCTACAAGCATTCAGGGAAACTTATTGGGCAAGACGATGTTCAAACTCTTTTAGATAATCTTTCTCAAACTGCACCTAGTCTTGTTGAATCACTCGTACCCAAACTAGTTCCTCTACATAATCTCACAGGAGTTTTAAGAGAATTACTTTCAGAACGTGTGCCAATAAGTGATCTTAAAATCATCTTAGAGTCTTTAGCAGGATTGGTAGGAAAGAATTTAAGCGTAATTGAAACAGCTGAGGCAATTAGACCCAATTTGGCAGGGTTATTGATACAACAGGTAGCCCCTCTGAATAAGGCGCTACCGGTTATAACTTTTAACTCCGAATTAGAACATATGCTTATCAAGATGGTCAAACAAAATGGAGAAGAAGGTTTAGTTTTGGATAATGAATTAGCGACAAAGCTTATTTCAAATATATCTGATCTTAACCAAAAACTTATTTCTGAGGGTAATACAGCTGTTCTCGTAGTGTCACCTAATATAAGAAGACAAATTTCAGGGATAATTCGGCAGCATATAGAAGACTTGATTGTCCTTTCATTTACTGAATTGCCAGATAACAGAAAAGTGAATGTTGTGGCAACTATAGATGGAGGTTCTTAATGAATATTAAAATTGGAGATGAAAATGACTACATATAAATTTCTAGCATCTGACAGTGCAAGTGCTATGGAGGAAGTGGTTAAAAAACTGGGCCCAGATGCATTGATAATTGCCACTACAAAAAAAGGAAATAAGGTAGAGATCGAAGCGACCAATAATGTTTCAAGCCAGCAGAAAGCCAGAGATAATAAGGGTAATTTTTCAGATGTGTTACACTCCAAAATAGATGTTTTAAGAGAGAAACAAAGAAATCGTATCTATAATAGAGCATCAAATGATTTTGAAATTGCAGATCCGAGAAATATTCTAGGTGAAAAAAATCAGACATCTGAAATGCTAAAGGTTGGGGAGCAGATAAAACACTTACAAAATATGCTTTCAGGATTGGTCATAACTGATGAAAAAGGATTGAATGAAAAAACAGGTAATTCTACTGTCCTCAAACTTCGACAGTTGGAATTTACACCAGAAATAGTTGCGTCCTTAAAGCCAGCTTATGATGGCTTGAGTCTAGATAGAGGGCAAAGTGCCTTTTTAAAGGCTTTTGCTCGTAAAATTTCTTGTGATGAGATTGAAGAAATTTTTAAATCTAGTGTGATATTTATTTTAGGTCCCAGTGGAGCTGGAAAAACGACTTTATCCGCCAAGCTTGCAGCTAGAATAATGGAAAAAGACAAACAGTTGAGGCCAACATTAGTTTCAGCCGAAAGTGAGCTGAGCAATAGAAGGGATGACTTAGGTTATTATTCAAAACTGCTCAACATACAGAAACTTAACTATCAGATTGACGAAAATTGTGCTGGTTTTGATACTATTGGTAAAGGTCAAAAGATTGTTGATATCTCATTAGGAGCACAAGAAAGTAAATATTTGATCCAAAATATTAGAAATCAAGTAGGAGCAACAAAAGTTACGACTATTCTATGCCTTCCCTCAGGCAGTAGCAGGCAGCTTTTGAATGCTCAAGTTAACAAATATAAGGATTTTAAGCCAATAGTAGCCTTCACAAAGATAGATGAGTGCCGACTTTTCCCCAGAGAGTTGTGTGTTTTGCACAAAAAAAATGTCAAAATGGGTTTTTTAACAGGATCGAAAACTATACTTGGCTCATTAGCATTATCTGAGCCGGATGTTTTAGCCAGTCACTTGGAAAGCTATCTAACTGATGAGTTTAATGATGAGTAATTCAATAGCTATAGCAAGTGGAAAGGGTGGCGTGGGGAAAACCACGATTGCCGTAAATCTGGCTCTGACCTTATCTCAAATGGGGTCAAAAGTTTCTCTTATGGATGCCGACTTTGGATTGGCAAATGCCCATATAATGTTGGGGATAAATCCAAAAAAAACAATAAGGGATGTATTGAAAAATAATATGGCGGTTGAAGATGTAATTGAAACTGGGCCCCATGGGCTAAAATTTATATCTGGTGGCAATGGCTTGATTGATATTTTAAATATAGAGAAAAATTCGAAATACCAGCTAATTAGATCCTTAGATCCTATTGAAAGGATCGCTGATACTTTGGTCGTAGATATACCAGCGGGTGCATCAGAAAATTCGATGACCTTCGCTTCAGCGGTAGATAGATTAGTTATTGTACTAGTTAGCGAACCTACAAGTTTTATGGATGCTTATACATTTATTAAAACAGCAAAACTGGATTATAATCTTCACAATTTTTCAATCATCGTTAACATGGCCGAGAATGAAAAAGCTGCTAAGGAAACTTTTGACAAATTCCAAAATATTGTTGGCAAGTTTTTAAATGCACATCTTACCTTTGCTGGAGGTATGCCGAGGACAAAAAGAATCCAAAACGCCATCATCAGAAAGCTTCCTATTGTTCTGGACAAAGAAGCTGATTTTGAAAAAGTTGCATTTCAGCGGCTATCAAAAAACATCATTAAAGCTGGTGAAAATAAACATAATGGTATACGCTTCTTCTCTGAGAGCTGATTATAATTCGTAGAAAAAAATGAAAGCTAGTTATCCTGAACAACAGCCAAATGTAGAAAACTTAATAGTTCAAAATATGAATTTGGTCAAAAAGATCGCCTGGCATATGCACGGTAGAGTTAGGGCTGCTATAGAAATTGAAGATTTGATGCAAATAGGGTATTTTGGTTTGGTCACAGCGGCCCAAAAATATAGTCCAAAAGAGGGAGCAACATTTGCTAGTTACGCGGTTCTTAGAATCCGAGGCGCAATAGTAGATCACTTAAGGAAGAGCTCAAATCTATGCCGAACCACAATTCAAATGCAACAAAAGCAGAAAAAGGCAATAGAGGGTCTTGTTTCTAACCTTCAGAGAGAGCCCACACCATCAGAGATTGCAGAAAAAATGGGCCTTGGTTTAGATGAATATAGAGATTGGGAGAAAGCATTTAATGCGAACGTGCATCAGTCTCTTGATGAAGTTTATGATGAGTATTCAATGTGGTTTGTTTCCAAAGAAAGCACTCCAGAAGAAAGTTTAGATAAATCTCAGCTCAAGAACATACTTTCAAGTGCTTTGAAGGAATTACCTTCAAAGGAAGCAATGGTTATTCAACTGTATTATGTAGAGGAACTTAATGTGTATGAAATAGCTGAGGTTATGGAAATAACGACAGGACGAGTTTCTCAAATCAAGAAATCTGCAGTAACGCTTCTGAGATCGTTTATAAAAAAAGCATACTAAAATTGAATGACCACTGAGACTCAAGAACTTCAAGCAATTCATATGTCTATCCAAACTGCTGACTTAAATATGATAGGGTTCAGCTGTGAAGAAAGCATAACTCTATCCTGTGGACTGATGAATATAGGTAGAGGTATTTGCTCTGTAACGATTAAACCATCCGTAGGTACCGTTCCCTTGCACAGGGGATCACTAAATATAGAGATTAATAGACCCTATATGAAAGCAAATATAGAGCTTGGTTTGGATTCATTTCTCAAAACGAGTGAATTACTGCTTAGATCTTCAGTCCGACCTGCTACTTTAGTTTTACTTTTAGATAAAAGTTTACGCGTGAACATTAAAGGAGATTTGCTTATAAATAAGGAAACAAGTAGAAAAATCAATGATATCTCATGGATATTGCCGCTTAAGTAAGCTTTATGTATCCATCAGTCTCCTAGTTACATCCGCATCAGCTTGCATCATCTTAGCAGACCCGTTAAATGCTTGTTGAGCTCTGAGTAGAAGTGTTAGCTCAGCCGTAATATCCGTATTTGATGCTTCTAAAGACCCAGCATTTATTTTTCCAAAACCGAAATCTTTTCCTGCACCGATCGTGGCTTCACCCGACTCTGGTGTTGCAACAAAAATATTATCGCCTCTTGATTTCAATTGAGTCTCATCTGCAAACCGAGCAAGTCCAATCTGCGCGACTGTAATATAGTTATCTATTCCGTAGGTGGCTCTAATGAGTCCCTCTGCAGTAACTTTTACTTCAGAAAGACTTTGGTTAACTCCCTCCGGATTCAATATTTGAAAGGGCAAAATTATTTCTTCAGAGTTACGATCAAGGTATGAGATACCATCCGAGTTTACTAATTTTCCGTCCTGACGTATATTAATTGCTCCGTTTCTAGTATAAGATAGTTCACCAAGTTCATCGATGGTATTAAGGATAAACATACCTTGCCCGTTCATCCCAAGATCGAGGGCGTTTCCAGTTAAGATTAAAGATCCTTGAGAGTGGTTTCTTCTAGGAGCCTCCTCTCTGACCCCATTCCCAACTCTGTTAGCATTTCTTACATCTGACATTTCCGTGTAAATATCAGAAAAACTTGCGTTACTTTTCTTGAAACCTAAAGATGAAGCGTTTGCAATATTGTTAGAAATAACGGCAATCTCCTGAGAAGCTGCACTTAAACCTGACCTTACTACTGACAACATTGGCGTTCCTTTCGATAAAAATAATACAAAAATCATGCCAATTGTCGTTTC
>CABZEG010000023.1 GCA_902524655.1 uncultured Alphaproteobacteria bacterium
GCTCCTAATAGCAAGAGACGTTATGATGGGCAATCAAAACTTCGAGTCGATTCAAAAAAATCTTTGTATCTCAAGGAACCTTTTGACAGAGAGACTAAAGTCAATGATTGACAACAAACTGTTGGCACGTCGTATTCCATACAAAAAAAAGAGAGCGAAGTATGTACCAACAGAAAGGTGCAAGGATCTTGTTAAAGTCTTTCTCTCACTTTCTTTATGGGCAGATCGATGGGTTCCAAATACAAAACGCCCAAGAATGGCTGCAGTGATCAATGAAAAAGTAACAGAAATTGGGCTCCAAGTGATACCGTTTAGTAAACAAGATGAAAGTAAGGATACAAAACTTTCCATAAGATCTTTCCATTAAAAGTATATAACTACTAATATTATTATCAATAAAAAGGCTCAGAAAAACCTTCACGATCCACATCAAATCCACTGTCTGAATATTGAAAGATCAGCAAGATCCACTATTTGTGAGAAGAGACGTTTTTACTTCCACCAGAAAAAAGATAGAGGCGATGCAAAGTCATATTGTAAAATTAACGAATATTACCAAAACGTTCTTTACAAAGTCAGGGCCCCTAGAGCTTTTCAGTAATATAAATCTCAGCTTTAATCCCTCTACTAGCTATGCTTTGATTGGCGAAAGTGGTGTCGGGAAGTCAACACTTTTGCACATAGCTTCTGGCCTGGAAAAGCCTTTTAGTGGCGAGGTGCATTTTGGAGAGCAAAACTTTTGGGGCCTCAAAGCATCCAACCAATCGTTATTGAGACTCAACGATACGGCCATTATATTCCAACAATATAATTTAATTCCGTGTCTTTCTGTTAGAGAGAACATTGAGTTTCAGTCCAGAGTCAATAAGAAGCATAATACCGAATATATTAACGAAATCATTGAAGATCTAAAAATCAGCAGATTGTTAGAAGAATGGCCAGAAAATCTTTCGGGAGGAGAACAACAAAGAGTTGCAATTGCGAGAGCATTAGCAGCTAAACCAAAAATATTATTTGCAGATGAACCTACTGGCAGTTTGGATGAAAAGAATTCAAAATTAGTGTTAGACATGCTTTTAAATATCAATAGAAAGTACAAAACCACCCTAGTAGTAATTACACACTCTTTGAATGTTGCCTCGAAATTAGAAGTGTGTCTTGAGCTCAAATCAAGAAAGGTAGCAAAAAGATGAGACAATTTTTGCTAGTACTTAAGGTAGTTGTCGCAAATTGGAAAAAGACAAAAGGACAGCTCATTTTCACCATATTAGGCATCGCGATAGCTTCAACTTTATGGTCGAGCATAGACATTGTTAATGATCAAACAATAAAAGCTCAAAAACGATCGATTGCGCTCCTTCAATCAGCTTTCAAGCCAATTATTATTGATAAACAGTCAGACTATGTAAGTCAGAGGGATTATGTGCAGTTGCGGCTAGATGGCTGGATAGTAAATCCTGTGATTAGAACGACATTAGACAAATCAGATATAACCATTGTTGGCATTGACTTTTTAGCTGACAGAAAAAAGGTGTTTTCCAGTCAAGAGAATTTTGCTTATAGCAACTTTTTAGAAATGCAGGCAAATAACAATGACTTACTCTTTGGGACTGGTAAAACCCTGGCGAAAGTAAAAAATCGTCTTTCTGATTTTGTTATTGTAAGAAACGACCAACTACCTGCTAATACTTTGATAGGTGACATAAGCACAGTACAAAATCTCTTGGAAATGGAAGGAAAGTTTACGTATCTCGAATATGTAGGTCGAAGTTTACACGCTCCAGATAAACTTACACTTAGAGGTTTAATGTTGATTGATGATAATAGTGCCAGTGAATTCGAGTTTATTTCAGAAAGCTTTACGTTTAACTTAAAAGCATTTGGATTTCTTTCCTTTTTTGTTGGGATGTTCATTGTATATACCAGCGTAGGAATGGCGTACGAGCAGAGAAAACAAACTGTAAGAATTTTGAAGACAATAGGAGTTGAGAGGACCCTTATTAATGTGTGCCTTACTTCGGAGTTATTTGTAATAGCAATCTGTTCGGGTTTACTTGGATCATTTGGGGGCTTTTTACTTGCTCAAGAATTCCTTCCAAATATAAATAATACCGTCTCTACGATATACAACAGTCCTGTTGACAACAAAATTGAACTGTCTATTAGTCGTTTCCTTATAAGTATATTGATCGCCGGATTAGGTACCTTGTTAGCTTGCTCGAGAGCAATTTTAAAACTTGATAAATTAAAACCAGTAGACGAGACAATTGAAAAAAAAAATTACCTCAGGAAAAGATACCCTTTGTTTTTTTCAGCAACACTTTTATTTTTTACAATCGCGTGCTATCACTTATCGATTTCTTCCAGTTTAAAGATTGCTAACTTCTTATTTCTTGGATTAATAATTGCTATTGGTTGCGCTGTTTTACCGATTTTCATTAACTCGGTTTTGTCTTCAGCGATAAAAAAACTTCCAGCACAATTTGCTCTTAGTTTTTGGCTCCTCAAAGACACTCAAAAATTTGCCACTCTTCTTTTTGCAGGCTATCTTGCTTTCTTTTTGGCTCTTTCAATAAACGTGGGCGTCCATGGAATGGTAACAAGCTTTAAATCAACGTTTGTTGAATGGTTAGAGAAAAGGATTTTTGCCGACTATTACATAAACATTGCTAGTGAAAATAACCTAAATAAAATACTAGATCTTGTTAAAAAGCATGGAGGAGAATCTTTCCCTATCATAAAAAATGAAGGTAAATATAACAATGAAACCGTTGAAATCTATGGTTTCAAGCCGACTATTATTTACGAGAAAAATTGGCCTTTATTAGAAAATAGCGAGAATGCTTGGGCAAAAATTAGGGATGGAGAGATCATTTTTGTAAGCGAACAACTATCTATTAGAGAAAAAATAGAAGTAGACGATTTTTTAGAGCTAGAAATTAACAATAAAAGACTTATTGCTCAGGTTGGTGGCATCTATGCCGATTATGGAAACCCAAGGAATCAACTGATGATGCAACTCAAACTTTATAAGACTTTCTTTTCATCTCAAATCCCAAGCACTATTGCCGTGAAGCTTGATGACAGCAGACTTTACAATTTCTTAAATGACTTATCATTAGGGAGTGAAATTAACTCAGAGGCAATAATAGAGCCAAAACAAGTGCGAAAAATTTCTTTGGAGATTTTTGATAATACTTTTAAAATTAGTTTTCAACTCGCTCTAATCACATTATTTGTGGCAGCGTTCACACTTTACACTAATTTGACGAGTATCAATAAACTAAGGGGTAAAGACCTGCTACCAGTATATCTAATAGGTTTTTCTGCCAAGCAGATTCTTCGTTTGGAGTTATTAAAAGTTTTCATTTTAACCAATTTGGTAACCATTCTCTCTATAGCTATGGGCGTAATTATATCTTTTACATTGTCAGAAGTAATAAACCCTAATTTTTTTGGATGGAAAATTCCGATAAAAGTTTTTCCTGAATATTGGCTACAAATATGGATTGTTGCCTTAGTGGCTTCAATTTTCGCAACGATCTTGTCCATCAGAGAGTCTAACGTTAGACCTTCTTCAAGTTTTGACTTAAAAAACTATATATGATTATTAATATGAGGCTAATAGGGTATTTATTTTGTTTTTTGCTGATAAATTTTAGCACTATGGCTGATGACAAAAGTAGTGGTTTCGACTCAGCGAACCCCAGCTATCAGATTTCTTTCCCTAAAGATCATGGTCCACATAAAAACTTCAGAATTGAATGGTGGTATTTTACCGCAAACCTGAAATCTGAAACGATCAATGATTTGGGTATACAATGGACTTTGTTCAAAAGTAATCTTATACCGACATCTTTAAAAAAACCTAGAAAGCTAAATGGATTTTGGATGGCCCACAGCGCTTTAACAACAAAGAATGTTCATTATTTCGACGAACGTTTTGCGCGTGAAGATAGTGGGCAAGCAGGTGTAACTCAGAAACCATTTAAAGCTTGGATAGATAATTGGGCCATTACAGGCGATGACAAAATGCAACGTATTCAGTTGGTATCGAGTAGTAATAACTTTTCTATTTCCTTAAAATTTTCGACAAATAATTCTCCGATACTGCAAGGTAATAATGGTTACAGCAAAAAATCAGAACAAGGTGCAGCATCTCACTATTATAGTCAACCATTCTATAATGTGAGTGGCTGGGTGACTTTAAATGGAAAGAGGCATTTTGTCGATGGTGTAGGTTGGTTAGACCGAGAATGGTCAAGTGATTTGTTAAGCAAAAATCAGCTTGGCTGGGATTGGTTTTCTTTACATCTTGATAACGGACAAAAAGTAATGCTGTTTAGAGTTAGAAATAATAAAGGTAGCGATTTTTTATCGGGTTCATGGACTAACCAAGATGGTTCTAAAAAACTACTCGACACTACAAAAATAGAACTGAAGGAGATCGATTACTCGGAAGTTAAAGGTAAAAGGGTTCCCACTAAATGGAAAATTTCTTTTCTTGGAAGCAAACCCTTTACCATTAATACCAAAGTATTAAATCATGGTGCTTGGATGGATACTAGTTTTCCTTACTGGGAGGGACCGATTTCATTTGATGGAGATTTATCTGGTGTTGGGTATTTAGAAATGACAGGTTATTAGATTGTTAAGCTGCTTTACCCTCTAAAACTTTACCTACTTTCTCTTGCGCTTTTTTTTCTTCAACCCCGTCGACAGCTGCTATCTCTCTTGTGAGCCGTTCCAATGCCGCTTCATACAGCTGCCTCTCTGAATAAGATTGCTCTCTTTGCTCGTCGTTTCTGTGAAGGTCTCTAACCACTTCAGCAATCTGAATAAGCTCACCCGAATTTATTTTTTGTTCATAATCTTGTGCACGACGTGACCACATCGCCCTTTTCACCTTAGCCTTGGCACCAATAACCTGTAACGCTTTTCCGATGATGTTTGGGCTTGATAACTTACGCATCCCTGTTGATTCAATTTTATCTTTTGGGACCTTTAATGTCATTTTATCTTTATCAAACGTTATAACGTACATTTTAAGTTCAAAGCCTGCAACATTTTGTACCTCCTCATCAACTATTTGCCCAACACCATGTGATGGATAAACCACGAAGTCATTAATTTGGAACTCAACATCTGTTAATTCAATATTCATATAAACACACCGATTAGCTAAAGATGATGGGTTAGCATATTTAAAAAAAAATATCTACCTAAAAATTAATCCCCTTCCCCAGGATTATCTGAGAAGTATTTTTCATATTTGCCTAACTCGCCTTCCATTTCTTCTGCATTTGGCAACGGATCTCTTCTAATCGTAATATTTGGCCACTGTTCAGAATATTTTCTGTTGAACTCAACCCATTCGGCAGCATCGGGTTCTGTGTCTGGTTTTATAGCGTCCGCTGGACACTCTGGTTCGCAAACACCACAGTCGATACATTCATCAGGGTGAATGACAAGCATGTTTTCACCTTCATAAAAGCAATCTACTGGGCAAACATCTACACAATCGGTATATTTACATCCGATGCATTTATCGTTTACAATATAGGTCAATAACCTCTCCCAAATATATTATTTGTATAATAAGATTTAATCATCGGAAAGAAAGTTTAATTTTTCTTTTAGTGCTCTTAAATTTCTTCTTAACTTTTTATCAGGTTTATATCTTACTCGGGCTTTAAAAATTATGGAAGCTTCGTGATTATCTTCTGATAAAATTTTATACAGCTTTTGAGCTTTTTCGAAAGAAACTCTTTTCACGGCTATTTCTTCGACCAGTACCTTTCTTTTTGTCAAATCTTGCTCAATTATCAACTGACTTCCAACATTAACTAAAGATGAGGGTTTAGTTTTAGCCTTTCCTTCTAGCCTTACTAAACCCTTTTTGATATTCAAAGCTGAAATACTTCTAGTTTTATAAAGTCGTACTGCCCATAACCATGAGTCTAATCTACACTGCATTAAGAGTGATTTTTGGTGGACAGTCAATTTTTGAGTAACACCTTTAGAGAAGAAAATGGCGAGTCGAATGTTCGTATTTGATTTTTTGTTCTATTACGTTTTCTATTTTTCCCTTTAGCTGTTAAATTATCAGGCTTCTTCATTTTGTTTATTCTTTTGTTTACTTGTTTTTTAAAAATAACCCTGAAGAAATTATTATCTTTCTCAAGAGTAATTTCTTCAGCACCCTTTTCTACTTTCTCGTATTTTATATCAAATCGTAGGTTTTGCATAAGCTCTGAGAAAAGTTCCAAGCCTAATCCAGTAAGAGATAACATTTCTGATTTAACCACTGTCTGTTCATTTTTGGAATGCTTTTTTATCAAAAAATATAGTCTCTCAAGGATGTCAACTCGTATTGCTCTTTTGCCCACAACAAAGAATCCTCCAACCAAATACTGCTCTTTAGAAATTTTTTTGTCATATTCAACTGTCACCAGTCCAGACGGAGGATCGAAAACATTAATCCCATCCCTCGCATAAAAGGTGTTAAACAACAAAATTCTTATCTTTGATGGTTCTGGCTTAAGAAGGGTTTTATCATAAATTAGTTTATAACCAAACCTCATACCAAAATTTCTAAGTTTAATTTTGCTTTCATTATCGATAGTTTCTATTTGCTCCATGATATCTGATTTTAAAATAACGCCCAAATTGTTCACGAAAATGTGGGAAACTCCAGCTGCTGCGCCCTTTAATTCTTCATTGTTTCGAAGATTAAAAAGATTGGGCATAAGCGTTTCAATTTTATTTGCAATAAAAATATCAAGTTTTCTTTGTATCTTTTCCAAATTATTCTTTTCGAGTTCATCCCGCTTCCTTATTTTTACCTTTGGGTTAAGTATATTTGATCCTTTTTCTAGCTCTCCAATCTTGCTACCACGCCAACTTACTTGCCTATCAACATCAAGCGTAATTTCACTCATAGGCGCTTCATAAAACCGATTTACCAGACCATCGAGATGTTTATGCAAAAAGGGTCTAGCCACATGCATTAACTTCTTATTCTCTTCTACCGTCTTTCCACCAAAAAGCTTGAATGTAAATCCATCCATTTTGCCAAATAGATGCCCTTTGATGAAAAGACAGTTATCGTCTTGCAATTCAAAATCCTTTTTATCAAAATTTTCTGTTATACCCTTTTTTATCAATACAGACCTTCTAAGGTCAACAAATCGTTGAGTAAGTTTAAGATGCAATGCATCAGACAACTTGTCCTCAACATTTCTAGTAACACCGACAAAATATTCGCTATCTATCAACCAGTTGTTAATATTGGCGACGAAAGACCAAGTTCTAATGAAAGATAATCTCTTTGATAAGATGTCTATATCCCCCTGAACACTATCTAGACGAGCAATCTCCATTTTTAGCCAATCCGAAGGAACAACTCCTTTAGTTCTTATAAACTCAAATATTTGTAATATCAGGCCTGCATGGTCTTGATTGGAAATCTTCCTGAAATCTGGTATCTGGCATACATTCCATAACAGCTGAACGTCATCTCTTTTCAAATCCTTTAAAAGTTCGGTATTATTAGCCTTTATAAATTTTAAAATATTTACATCAGATCCATCTTGAGAACGTTCTAGATAATTCTCTTTTGCTATCAAATCTAGCGAATTTACTAACGCGCCAACATCATAATATTCAAGCTTATTATTTCGCCATTTCAATTTTTTAAGCACTGGAAAGACATTATTTTCAACATCATTTATTACTGTTTCTGAAATTTGCTTTGTTCTTCCAGTTACACCAAAAAAGCCATCTGTGGTATAACGCCCAGCGCGGCCAGCAATCTGAGCGACTTCCAAAGTGTTAAGCGGCCTTAGTCGATTTCCATCAAATTTTTGCGTTGCTGCAAAATAAACATTGTTTATTGCTAGGTTTAATCCCATACCTATAGCATCTGTAGCTACTAAGTGGTCAACATCACCATTCTGATACAACTCAACCTGTGCGTTCCTTGTCTTTGGAGAAAGCGCTCCCAATACAACTGCTGCTCCACCTTTTGATGTTCTTAAATGTTCAGCCATTTCGTAAACTCTATCAACTGAAAAATCTACAACTGCTGATCTAGGGCCCAATTTAGAAATATTTTTGTTCCCAGAATACCTTAAGCTTGAGAGCCTATCTCTACTAATTATTTCGATGTTAGGTATTATGATTTTCATTAAAGGCTGAATAACAGTGGATCCCAAAAAAAGTGTTTCAAATTGTCCACGTGAATTTAATAACCTATCTGTAAATATGTGTCCTCTTTCTGGATCAGAACATAATTGAATCTCATCTACTGCTACAAATTCAAATATCTTTCCGGCAGGCATGGCCTCAGTAGTACAAACCCAAAATTTCTCAAATTTCCCTCGTATTTTCTCTTCACCTGTGTTCAAGACTACGTTTTCAACGCCCTTCAAAAAGACAAGTCTATCGTATATTTCGCGTGCAAGAAGCCTTAAGGGGACCCCTATTACTCCATTTTTATAGGAAATCATTCTTTCTAACGCGTAATACGTCTTGCCAGTGTTGGTAGGACCTAAAATTGCCCTACAAATAGCATTACTCTTATTGAGGTGTTTGAAATTCATAGGAAAATATTCTATAGTCCAAATTCAAGAGGTTTTCAAGCATGGGTTAATTATGCTTCCCGATAACTATGTTATAGGAATCCTCGAGGCAAAAAAGTAGAATTTTAATAAAAGAAAGAATACTATGAGTGAAATTTTAGAAAAAGCTGTTGCGGCTATAAACGATAAAATGGCGGGGGCAGCGTTTGACTCAAGCGTGAAATTTAAGATTGAGGCTGAGGGCTCAATAGTAGTAGATGGTGATGGAGTAAGAGTTTCTGATGAAGAAACTGAGTGTACATTGATAGCTTCTCTAGATGTTTTTACGAAAATTCTTGACGGTGATATGAATGCAACAGAGGCCTATATGACAGGATCATTGAAAGTGGAAGGTTCAATGAGTGCAGCTATGGAATTAAGTAGCCTTTTAGCTTAAAGGATTCATGAATACAAGTCTCAAGAAATATATGCTTGAGAGCGGGCAATCTATATTTAGAAAATCCAAAGATGGACGAAAGATAAGAATAGCAATATGGAAAGTTAAAAATAAGAAAGCTATCGGAACCATTTTTTTTCTAAATGGTCACCGTGAATTTGTAGAAAAATATTCAGAAACTTTTGAATTTTTTTTAAAAAAAAGATTTAACGTAATTACCTTGGATTGGAGAGGTTGGGGACTCTCTGGACGACCTTTCCCTTCCCAACCCAAGATTCAACATATTTCAAGTGCTGCAGAATATCAATTGGACTTAGATGCTACGATTAGTTTGGCAAAACAGAAAAACTTAACACCCCCATGGCACTTAGTTGCTCATTCTTTAGGTTGCCTCCTAGGGTTAAGAAGACTCGTTCTTGAGCCAACCTGTTTTAAAAATTATACTTTTTTATCTCCGCTTTGGGGTAATATGATTTCGATGCCAATACCAATACAAAGATACCTAATTAAATACGAAAAAATCTTACGCTTTTTAAAGTTAACACAACTTACAAACCAAAACCCAAAAAAATACAAACCGTACTCACTAAAAGTAAATTTTAAAGAAAACACTCTTACATCCGACAAAAAGCAGTTCAATCGCCTACAGACGATACTAACAGAAAACCCTGAATTACATAGCGGTACACCAACCCTAAGTTATTTGATTGCGATATTGAAAGAGATCGATGAGCTAAATCGGGTTGATGTTCCAAATACGAAGGTTCTGGTGTTACTAGCAGAACAAGAGAAAATTACTGACAACAAAGCTGTAAACCGATTAATTGGAAAGTATGACTTTGTTAATATCGTAACGATCAAAAAAGCTCAACATGAAATATTGATTGAAAAAAAAGAAATAAGAAGTGAGGCACTCAAGATCATACATGAATTTATCAAATAAGTTTGAAAAATATTAGCTACTAAAAATTTTTATCATTTGTTCATGCACACGTTGATCACCGGAGGCAATCACATCGCCTCCTTTCAATGGATAAGACCCATCAATATTACTTATTATGCCACCGGCAGATAAGACTATGGCTTCAGGTGCTCTAACATCATACTCTTTAAGACCAAACTCAATTACTGCATCAATACATCCGTCAGCTAACAATGCATATGCATAACAGTCTAATCCATACCTATCTAGCTTTGAACGATTTATTATTTCATTTAAACCGCTTTGAAAAAAATGATCCGATATTAAAGGCGAAGATGTTGCTACAATTGCGGCACTTAAATCTTTACATTTTCTGACGCGCATAGACAGTGGTCTATGGTTATCTAGAGACATTTTCTTATAACTTTGTCCAAAACCTCCCCAAAAAAGCTCAGCTGTAAATGGCTGATAAATAATGCCCAGGATCGGTTCCTTATGTCGCAGCAATGATAATAAAATCCCCCATGTTGGTATCCCTGAAATGTAAGCTTTCGTTCCATCGATAGGGTCGATAATCCAGGTAAAGTCAGTTGAACCGTCTTTCTTGCCATATTCTTCCCCGACTATTGAGTCATTAGGGTAAAGTTTTTCAATCATTTCTCTCATTTTTTTTTCTGTTGACTTGTCTGCAACCGTAACTGGATTGAAGGAATTCTCTGCTTTATTTTCGATAATGAGATTCTGTTTAAAATACTGATTGGCAATTTTCCCAGCCTCATAGACAATATTTATCGCATTTTTAAAAAGGCTTTGTATCTCTTCTTCGGTAAAGATTTTTAACTCCAAATTTCCTTAATTTTGTGGTTTCTTCTTATGGTCTACCATTTTATTCAATATTTTTTAATCAAATATTCATTGAATACTTGAAAAAATAGCTTACTTAACCGATATTAATAGAATATTTAACTCAATAATTAATTAGGGGTCAGTAAAAATGGCAGAATATCAAACTGCAAAATCATATGTAGATTCATCTCAAGCCATAGATATGGGTCTTAGAGCCCATATGAATAAAGTTTATGGACTTATGTCATTAGCGATGTTGATAACTGGAGCTGTTGCTTACGCAGTGGGTACGACACCAACGCTAGTAATGGCAATATTTGGAACATGGCTACAATGGGTTGTAATGTTGGCGCCACTTGGCGTAGTTTTCATGTTTAGTGCTAAAATCCATTCCATGCGAATCCAGACAGCACAATTAGTTTTCTGGATCTTTGCCGCGTTAATCGGACTATCAATTTCGTACATTTTCTTGGCGTACACCGCGATATCGATTGCACAAACATTTTTTACTACTGCGGTCGCCTTTGGCGCACTTAGTCTTTATGGATACACAACCAAAAGAGACCTTTCAGGTTTAGGAAATTTCCTGTTTATTGGTCTTATTGGCATCATCGTAGCTTCCATTGCGAATTGGTTTTTCCAAAGTCCAGTCATGCATTTGGCAATCTCAGCAATCGGAGTTTTGATATTTGCTGGGTTGACTGCATACGATACTCAGAATATTAAGAATACATATTTACAGTATAGATCAGCGTATGGTGAAGAGTATGCAGAGAAGATGGGTATAATGGGAGCATTATCCTTATATCTAAACTTCTTAAATATGTTTATGTTTCTTCTACAGTTTATGGGTAACAGAGACTGATTTTTCAGGTGGCAGCTTTTCAGCAAGGCTGCTACCTTACTTAATTTTTCCTTCTTTATATTCGACGTGTTTTCTTGCTACTGGATCATACTTTTTGACGACCATCTTATCCGTCATAGTTCTTGAGTTCTTTTTAGTGACGTAAAAATGCCCTGTATCTGCAGTAGAATTCAATCTAATTTTTATTGTAGAGGGTTTAGCCATATCTTAATTCCTTGTTTGGTAGTTAAATATTAAAACTAATATAATTAGTCAATAAACATTTTTAACTGATAAAAATAAAATCGGAAGAAGCCCCATGTTTAAAAAAAGGAACTCCTTTTTTGTTTGGGCCATCTCTAATAATCTCTTTAACCTCATTGAGAACAACCTCTGTTATAAAAGGTAAGTTGAGGTTCTTGACGTCGTTAATGTCAATCCAGTGTAAATGACTTAATTCGGTTGAAGCGGATGAAAAATCATCTAGATTTCCATGCACATTTTCGGCTCTACAGATAAAAAAACGTGCATCAAATCTCCTTGGTCTTCCTGGTGGGGTTATAGCTCTAAATACGTATTGCAACTTGCTGGCATCAGGTAAATAACAGCCATTACAAAAATCTTCCCAACCGGGGCTTACGTTCACAATGTTTTTAACCTTTGCACATAGGCGTAAACCAGCCTCTTCCCACAACTCTCTTATTGCGGCTACACTCAATTCTTTAGCAATTTTCTTTTCAGAATATTGGTGAAGTAAATTAATACCTTTTTTATTAATACTTTTAAATAATTCAACATTAGCATCGTCTTCATCGACGGCTCCTCCAGGGAACACATATTTACTAGGCATAAACGCAGCTTTATTTCCCCTTTGTCCCATTAAAACGTATGTACTGTCTTTTTTTTGTCTTAATAGTATAACCGTAGCGGCATCACGGATTGGTACTTCATCGTTGTCATTCATTTTTTAAAATCTTTCACAAATAATTCACTAAAGTATTGTATTGCATTTTTATTCATCTAGCCTACAAAAAAGAATAAAATTTGAACTTACTTTAAACAATGACACCAAATACAAAAAAACAAATCTCAAACCTAAACATCGATCCAACTCTTCCGATAATGATATTCGACGCTGATGAAGTGCTAGTGCATTTCGCTGGACCATTTGCCGCTTACATAAAAAAACACGACCACTATCTACACCTAACTGGCTATCGATTAGATAACGCAATAAAAAAAACAAAGACGGATGAGGTAGCCACTCCAGATACAGCAAAAGATCTGGTGTGGGGATTCATAAATGAGGAAACGAAAATCCAGCCAGCCGCAAAAGGTGCTCCACAGGCACTTAAGAAACTCCAAGAATATGCTCAAATTATAATTTTGAGCAATGTCCCTTATTCCGTTCATAATGATAGGGTGGCAAACCTTAAAAACCTAAACATGGATTATCCATTAATAAGTAATGAGGGAATGAAGGGGCCCGCCGTTAGGGAAATCCTAAAAAACCACAAAGCGCAGTCCTTTTTCATTGATGATAATCCCTATCAAGTGGAAAGCGTACATAATGACAATCAGCAAACAGTGTGTGTCCATTTTTCGGTTTGTGATTTAGTTAAGCCTTATATGCCTAAAGCTGTTGGTGCATCTTTAGAGCCAACTTCATGGGAAGATTTAGTTTTCCAATTAATAAACTGTTTAAAAGATAAGAAATGAAAATTAAGGGTATTATCTTTGATAAAGATGGCACTCTATTTGATATCCAAAGATCATGGTCAGAGTGGGCAAAAGTATTTGTTACGAATTTTAGTAAAAAACATGATATAGATATTATAAAATTATCAAATGTGCTCAACTTCGACCTATCTTCTAATAAATTTCTTAAAGAAAGTATTTTTGTGCATGGCTCAGTGGATGAGGTTGTAGATGCAATTTCCCAAAAGTTTCCGCAAGTGATGAAAAAGATGATCCATGAAGGTCTATTTGAGGGTTCTGGTGATGCTAAACAAGTACCATTAACTAATCTACATAAATTGTTTACTAACTTAGACACAATTACATTCGGTCTGGTAACAAATGACAGTGAAAACAATGCTTTAAAACATCTTGAGCAGCATAATTTAACTAAATATTTCGATATGATAATCGGCTATGACAGTGGATATGGTTCTAAGCCAGAACCCGGTCAACTAGAGGCTTTTTTGAGAAAAACAAATTTACTATCCCATGAGGTGCTGATGATTGGTGATAGTACTTATGACTTAGTCGCGGCGAATAAAATAAGTATGCCTTGCCTTGGGGTATTATCAGGAACTGCCAATAAAAAAGATTTAAGTCCCCATACACCCTTTATAATTGATAGTGTTGATAAATTGGAGGCGTGGCTTAAAAAGACTTTCCTAGTAAGCTAGATATTTTATAATAATTTACGAAACGTTTGCTAGGAATTTAATATGAGAAGAAAATCTTCGCGTATTTCCAACAAAGAAATTAGAGCCTCGAGGCTTTCGCTCAAGCAACAGAATTGGCATATACCGTATAATTTCGATAATTTTGTTGAGCCGCTAACCGAAGAGGCGGTGGTCGCGATACATAATACGGCAATGAAGATTCTCGAGGAGATCGGTGTCCTATTTTTAAATCCAGAAGCATGCAAGATTCTTCAAAAAGCAGGATGTAAAGTAGAGCTTAGTGACTCAAAGGTAAAAATGGATCGCCGATGGGTTATGGACATGTTGAAAACAGTTCCACAACATTTTTCCATAACACCAAGAAATCAAAGAAATAAAATTAAAATTGGAGATCGGCATATTGTATTTGGAAATGTTTCTTCTCCTCCAAACGTTTTAGATCTAGATAGAGGAAAGAGACCTGGGGATTTTGAAAGCTTTAAAGATTTGACAAAGTTAACTCAATTTTTCAATTGCATTCATTTCTCAGGAGGATATCCAGTAGAGCCAGTAGATATTCATCCCTCAATTCGACACTTACATTGTTTATATGAACAACTCACGCTTACCGACAAAGTAGTTCATGCTTATTCACTAGGTCCAGAAAGGGTGGAAGACGCGATGGAAATGACAAAGATCGCTTCTGGTTTAGATGAAAAAGAATTCTTTTCAAAACCAAGAGTTTTTACAAACATAAACTCTACTTCCCCACTGAAGCATGATTGGCCAATGCTTGACGGTGCAATGCGATTTGCAAAAAAAAATCAGCCTGTAGTAGTGACCCCCTTCACGCTGGCTGGTGCTATGTCGCCTGTTACAATCACTGGATCAGTTGCACAAGCTTTAGCAGAAGCATTATCTGCAATTGCACTATTTCAATATATAAGCCCTGGAAGCCCTTGTGTATTAGGGACTTTTACATCAAATGTCGACATGAAAAGTGGAGCGCCTGCCTTTGGAACACCTGAGTATATCAGAGCAACACAGATTACGGGTCAAATGGCTCGCTTTTATAAAATCCCTTTACGTGCGTCAAATGCATGTGCATCAAATGCTCCAGACGCTCAGGCCACATGGGAAAGTTCCAACAGTTTGTGGTCAGCCATTTCTGGAGGAATAAATATGGTTTATCACGGAGCAGGTTGGTTAGAGGGTGGATTAATAGCTAGTTATGAGAAATTTATTATTGATTGCGAGATTATTCAGCAACATCAAAAATATCTTGATCCTGAAATCACTAATGCTAGTGAAGAAAAGTTGGCTTTCTCAGCTATAAAAGAAGTGGGTCATAATGGGCACTTTTTCGGCGCTACACATACCCAAGAAAGATACAAGGATGCTTTTTATGCACCCATCTTATCAGACTGGCGCAACTATGAGGCTTGGGAAGCAGATGGGAAAATATCTACGGAGAAAAGGGCAAACAACGTTTGGAAGCAGATACTTGAGGAGTTTGAACCTCCAATGATTAATTCAAAAATAGCAACAGAATTACATGATTTTGTTCAAAGAAGAAAAGAAGAGGGTGGAGCCAAAACCGATTTTTGAAATTCAGCTAATTTTTGTTAATAGTTCGTCAACCGACTTTTTTGCGTCTCCATAAAGCATTCTGCTATTTTCTTTGTAGAACAAAGGATTTTCGATACCTGAATAACCGGTGCCTTTACCGCGTTTCGATATTATGACGTCCTTAGATTTCCATACCTCCAGCACGGGCATCCCCGCAATAGGACTATTTGGATCGTCTTGAGCGGCAGGATTAACAATGTCATTCGAACCAATAACTATTACTACATCTGTTTCTGGAAAATCTTGATTTATTTCATCCATTTCGAGCACTATGTCGTATGGCACCTTCGCTTCAGCCAATAATACATTCATATGACCCGGCAGTCTTCCCGCCACAGGATGAATAGCAAATCTGACGTTTTTACCCTTATTTCGAAGTCGCTTGGTAAGCTCTGAAATGGACGATTGAGCTTGAGCCACAGCCATTCCGTAACCTGGGACAATAATAACCTCTTTTGCTTTTTCGAGTAAACTAGCAACTGAGTCATTGTCAGTTGCGACCATCTCTCCCTCTATATCAGCTAATGGTTCTCCACTTCCTCCCCATCCTCCTAATATTACAGATACGAAGTTTCTATTCATCGCTTTACACATAATGTAAGAAAGGATAGCTCCAGAGGAACCAACAAGCGCGCCGGTAACAATCAACAGGTCGTTGCCTAACATAAAACCTGTGGCTGCAGCTGCCCATCCTGAGTAACTGTTTAGCATTGATACCACAACAGGCATATCAGCACCGCCAATTGCCAAAACCAAATGCGCACCGATAACAAAAGCAATTATAGTCATAGCCACGAGCGTCCATATCCCTGTTTGATTGACATATGTCGCTAAGACCGAGTCGTTAAGGTACATCCAACCAAGAACTAAACAGACAACAACCATTAATATATTGAGGAGATGTCGACCAGGTAAAATAACTGCTTTTCCGGTTATACTTCCGGCAAGTTTTCCATACGCTACCACCGATCCGGTGAAAGTAATAGCACCGATAAAAATACCAAGAAAGACTTCTGTATCATGGATCACTTTATCGGCTCCAAAATACATTTTGGTAGGGTTGATTTCCTGATTTAAACCAATAAACACTGCTGCTAAACCAACAAAAGAATGCAAGGCTGCTACCAATTCAGGCATCCCCGTCATTTGAACTCTTTGCGCAACAAACAATCCAATTACTGAACCTACAATGAGGCTCGGAATCAAATACTTAGATACACTCATTTCTGGGCCTAATACAGTTGCCAAAATGGCTATAGCCATACCCACAATACCAAACCAGACACCTCTTTTGGCTTTTTCTTGGTTGCTTAGCCCACCTAGAGAGAGGATAAATAATACGCTTGAACCGATATACGCCGCTGTTACTAACTCTGTACTTAGCATAAGAGAACCTCTCAACTTTTCTGAAACATGGCGAGCATTCTTTTTGTAACAAGAAATCCTCCCACAATGTTTATTGTTGCGATTAGAACGGAAATACTAGCAAGAATTTCCACGACAAAATTGGATGACCCAACTTGTAGTAGTGCACCAACCACAATAATTCCAGATATAGCATTGGTCACCGCCATCAATGGTGTGTGCAATGCATGTTTCACATTCCAAATAACCTGAAAGCCAACAAAGCAAGACAAAACAAATACTATGAAATGTTGCATAAATGCTGGAGGAGCATATTGGCCTAAAAGAGCCATGATCAAACCTCCCATAATTAACACTCCCACTTGAAAGGAGCCAGCCTTTCTGGTAGCCGCTGCTTCTTCAATTTTCAACTGCTCGGGTGTTTTTTCTACCACCTCTGGCTTTTTTACTGTTGGCACCGCTTTGACCTTTGGCGCTGGCGGTGGATACATCACTTTTCCAGCATGAGTTACAAGCGAACCCCTGATAATATCATCGTCAAGATTTATATCTACTTTTCCATTCTTTTCTGGTGTTAGATCATCAAAAAGATGTCTAACATTGTTGGCATAGAGAGATGATGATTGTTTTGCCATTCTACTCGGAAAATCAGTGTAACCTATAATCGTAACTCCATTTTTTGTGACTATTTTTTTATCTGCCTTCGTTAAATCACAATTTCCACCTTTTTCAGCTGCAAGGTCAACGATTACTGAACCTGGCTTCATCTTAGCTACCATATCTTTCAGCCATAATTTTGGAGCATCTCTTCCTGGAATTAACGCTGTGGTAATCAGTATATCTATATCTGGAGCTTGCTCACGGAAACATTCCAATTGCTTTTTTCTAAATTCGGGGCTCGAAGGCGCTGCGTAACCTCCCTCGGTTGAGCTACTTTCGTCAAAATCAAGAAATAAAAACTCGCCACCCATAGACTCAATTTGTTCCGCAACTTCAGGCCTCACGTCGAATGCTCTTACCACAGCACCTAGACCTTGGGCTGCGCCAATAGCTGCGAGACCTGCAACACCAGCCCCTATTACAAGGACCTTAGCGGGAGGAACTCGGCCAGCAGCTGTTATTTGTCCAGTAAAAAATCGACCAAAATTATTTGCTGCCTCTATCACGGCTCTGTAGCCAGCAATATTTGCCATCGATGAGAGTGCATCCATCTTCTGAGCTCTGCTAATTCTAGGGATCATATCCATAGAAAGAGAGGTTATCTTTTTCTTATTTAAGTCCTTTACAAGCTGAGGGTTTTGAGCCGGCCATATGAAAGTTATTAAAATCTGTCCAGCTTTAAATTTTTTTATTTCAGCAGTGGTAGGTTGATTTACTTTTATAAGCGCTTCACTGTTTTTAATGAGATCGCTTGACGACGCCATAACTTTTACCCCAGCTGCTTTGTATTCGGCATCAGAAAAGCCTGCACTAGCACCCGCACCTTTTTCGATAAGACACTTATGACCTAACTTTGCCAAGAGATGAGCGCTTTCTGGTGTTAGTGCTACTCTATTCTCTTCTTTCTTATTTTCTTTTAACGCTCCAATAATCATACTGTTCTCTTGAAATTCTTTTTATTATAACTTTTTCCCAGAGTCTTTTTTGAGATAAATTGTTTTAGACAAAAAACAATAAGAAAGTCAAATGCTAAAAGTTAGTGATTATGACTTTGAAAAAAAATAGATGGAATTGCTAATTAAATTGGAGCGGGCGATGAGATTCGAACTCACGACATTTACCTTGGCAAGGTAACGCTCTACCCCTGAGCTACGCCCGCAACAGATTTTTTATACATGGAAAATTGTGAAAAATAAATAAAATAATTGGCATGCTCTTTAGGAAGCTAAATTATTAAACTTTCATTTGATAAAGTAATTTAGGGTTGTTAATTACAGTAGTATGGAAGACATTTCATATTTAGGCGATCTCAACAGTGAGCAAGAGAAGGCGGTGCGTCAAACCGATGGACCTGTTCTAGTATTAGCAGGTGCGGGCACTGGGAAAACAAAGGCTTTGACTGCACGGGTCGCCTATTTGATAAAAAGTCTTAATGTAAGATCACATAACATTCTAGCCGCAACTTTCACGAACAAAGCAGCGAATGAGATGAAATTCAGAATTGAAGAACATATTGGACATCTTTCAGAGGGTTTAAAATGGATCGGCACTTTTCATTCAATATGTGTAAAGATTCTCCGGAGACATGCTGAAAAAGTAAACTTAAATTCTAGTTTCACCATTATAAACACAGATGATCAAATTCGTTTATTGAGGCAAGTGATAAAGCTTGAGTCAATAGATGAAAAAAAATGGCCCCCTCGATTGCTCGCTTACATTATAGATCAATGGAAGAATAAGGCTTTAAAATATCAAAACATTCCAGAGGACGATCTTCAATTTGATGGGAAAGCAAAAAAACTCTACGAAATTTATCAATCCCGCTTACGTACACTCAATGCTGTTGACTTTGGTGACTTGATTCTTCATGTCATAGAAATACTGAAAACAGATACCTCTCTACTATTTAATTATCAAAACTTGTTTAAGTATATTCTCGTTGATGAATATCAAGATACAAACATGGCACAATACCTGTTGCTAAGATTATTAGCACAAGGAAGTAAAAACATTTGTTGTGTAGGCGACGATGATCAGTCCATTTATGGCTGGAGAGGAGCAGAGATAGGAAATATTCTGAGATTTGAAAAAGACTTCCCTGGTGCTACGGTTATACGATTGGAACAAAACTATCGGTCAACTTCAAATATCTTAGGCGCAGCAAGTGGTCTAATAGAAAGCAACCAGGGAAGACTTGGCAAAACATTGTGGACTGAGTCAAATGTGGGAGACAAAGTTCAAATAATCAAACATATTGATGGGAAGGATGAAGTATCTTGGATTTGTGATGATATTCATACGAAAATAAAGTCGGGAAAAGTAAAATTTTCTGATATTGCAATATTGTTCAGAGCAACATGGCAATTTAGAGATTTTGAGGATCTCCTACTAAGAAGAGATATTCCACATATCATAATAGGTGGCACGCGTTTTTTTGATCGACAAGAAATTAAGGATGCAGTGGCTTATCTTCGGATAATAAATTCGGACGCAGACAGTTTAGCGTTAGAAAGAATAATTAATGTACCAAAACGGGGCATAGGAGAGAAATCACTGCAACAACTACATAATATTGCGAGAGAGAATAATTTAAGGTTGATAGATGCCGTACGTCATGCGCTAAAGACCGGCTTGCTGAGCAAAAAAATACAAGAGAACCTTGGGCGTTTTATCGATATGTTAGATATATGGCGTGATGTGGGTTCATCCAATAAGAAAAATCATATTGATCTTGTCGAGCAGGTTCTGGACGAATCTGGGTATACGGATATGCTTCAAAATGAACAAACACCAGAGTCAGAGGGTAGATTAGAGAATCTAAAAGAGTTGGTATCAAGCTTGAATGATTTCTCTGATCTCCAAGCATTTCTTGATCATGTCTCACTAGTCATGGAAAACCAGGTTGACAGAAATCCAGATAAAGTATCGCTGATGACCTTACATGCCTCTAAGGGCCTTGAATTCAAACAAATATACCTTCCAGGCTGGGAGGAAGAAACTTTTCCTAACAAAAAATCTTTAGATGATAACGGTCAAAGCGGTTTAGAGGAAGAGCGAAGGCTAGCTTATGTAGGAATTACTCGAGCAAAACTTTTATGTACAATAAGTTCTGCGGAGAGCAGATATAAGTTTGGCGATTTCAACTTCAATCTAGAAAGTAGGTTTATAAAAGAATTACCCAATAACTATGTTGAAGACTTGACACCTTCAGGGTTCCAAACTTCCAATGCAATGAACCAATCAAATTTTCTTGAGCAGGAGTCGTCATTCTACAGATCACCAGGCTGGAGCAGGCTTCAAAATAACATGACTAATAATTCCTCTCCATTTTTCAATAGCGCATCAAATGTAAATAAAATATTTAATGTTGGAGATCGAGTATTCCATGAAAAATTTGGCTACGGAATTATAGCTGAACTAGAGAGTGATAAGGCAATAGTTGATTTTGAAAAAGCAGATAGAAAGAACATTAAAACAGCATTTCTTACTTCCGAAAAAGACTTGTAATCCTAAACTCTATTAAAGCAAAAACCAAATCATGCTACAACACGTGAAAGTGCGCACTGGTTCCAAAGCTCATTCATAGCATTAACTAAAAAGTCGATATCGGAAAAAGAGTGAACAGGAGATGGGGTTATTCTTAACCTTTCTGTTCCTTTAGGGACAGTTGGGTAGTTTATCGGTTGGACATAAATCCCATAATTTTCCATTAAAATATCACTTATCATTTTACATTTAATGGGATCCTTGATCATAACAGGCACTATATGACTAGGATTGGCTAAGTGAGGTATATTATGCTGATCAAGCTTTTCTCTGAGATATTTTACTTTTCGTCTTTGATCTGCTCTCTCAATTTCAGAAGATTTTAAATGTCTGATTGAGGCAAGAGCACCAGCAGCAATTGCCGGAGGTAGTGCTGTTGTAAATATAAAGCCGCTTGAGAAAGATCTTATAAAATCACAAACCTCTCTTGAGCCACTTATGTAACCACCAAGAACTCCAAAAGCTTTCCCTAGAGTTCCTTCTATTATAGAAATTCGATCAGCAACTCCATCCCTCTCAGAAACACCTCCTCCTCTATTGCCATAGAGACCGACCGCGTGCACCTCGTCCAAGTAGGTTAGCGCTCCAAATTCATCTGCAACATCGCATATATCAGAGATAGGTGAAATATCTCCGTCCATTGAGTATACAGACTCAAAAGCGATAATTTTCGGAACAGACGGATCGAGATTGCTAAGATGATTTCTTAGATCATTTACATCATTATGCTTCCAAATAATTTTCTTGGCTCGTGAATGCCGAACTCCTTCTATCATTGATGCATGGTTTAGTTCATCAGACAAAATTACACAATTTTCTAAATTTGCACCTAAGACCGAAAGCGAAGCCCAGTTGGAGACATAACCCGAGGTAAAAAGTAAAGCTGAGTCTTTTCCATGTAAGTCTGCCAATTCCTGTTCAAGCAAGACGTGATAATGATTTGTCCCTGATATATTTCTGGTTCCTCCGGCACCAGCACCACACTTTTCCAACGCCTCACTCATCGCTGCAATGACTTCTTTATTCTGACCCATGCCAAGGTAGTCATTTGAGCACCACACTGTGACATCCCGCTCTTTATTTCCTATGTAGTTTTTTGCTCGAGGAAAAGATCCTTTATATCTTTCAAGATCAGCGAAAACCCGATAATTTCCTTCTTGTTTTAACCTTTCAAGTCTTTCCTGAAAAATTTTATCGTAGTTCATTTTTACTCTCCCTAGGAAAATTTGATTTTGTTTCTGCAAGCGTTATTACGTCTGATGACTTTCTAAAGTTTGGTAACATCCAATTCCAAAGCGTGGCATCTTTAACAGGTAAAGCCATAAATAGATGTTCTAGTACTGCTAAACCCGCCAGGGTACTCAACAACAAATATCCAAACTGGATATCTGACATGGGCTCAGCAGCAAACGTAGATCCCACTAAAAATATAAACATAAGACACAACATAATAGTAGAAGAGATAAAGAAAAAACCAATAGGTGCAACCCTACAAAATGTCGCGATATGCTTTAGCGGGGCCGTCAAAAAATGTAAGTTTATATACGGCACACCAAAGAAAAGATTGAGCTTGGCCGAAACTCTAGCCACATAAAGTATTAAAAATGTAGTTAATCCGAAATTATTTTCTGAACTAATTGACAGAACGGCCATAACAAACAAACAGGAAAGCAAAAAACATTCATTCAGTGCTATTGATCGGAAACCATTTATAAAACGCTCACGTTCTGCATCTCCTTTTATTGCTTGCTTTTCTAAAAGAGGAATGCCCGCAACAACACCTGTTAGAAATGTTAATTCAACCCATCCCCAGATAAATAAGCTTGCTAAAAAAGAACAGAAAATTTTCGCATAGGTCATACCATCCAAACAAGTGAAATAAAAATACCATGCGCAAAAGAACAGGGGAAAAGTAACTAAAACTACCGTGAACCGCGTCTTGCTATCACCTAAATCTAATCGCTTTGCTATGTATAAAATAATGCCGGTTAAGAACCACCATAAAAATATAACAAAAAATATACTGACTATAGAGCTCATAAAGTTCTTTCTTCTTTCAATAACTCGGCTGTAGTCTGCTGGTTTCAGGTACGGCATTTCTCTTTGCGGGAATAACGTATAATCTCACAAATGCTATTCCCAAGTTTAATGCTGCTAACGGTCGCTTAATTAATCCAGTTACACCCTTTGACTGCTTGGCTCTTCCATAAGATAACATAGCTTTTTTGACCCTTTTTAATCCAATCATCCACTTAGGATTATCGTGATCTATTTCGATAGGAAACACTTGTCTTGAAATTTCAGTAGTCATCCTTAAAACCTGATCATCATACCAATCAATGTCCACTCCCAGTGCTTTGTGGAACTCAGGTCTAGCGTGATCTCTGACATACATTGTTGCATAAACGGCAACTAAAAAGAATTTTATCCAGAAAACATTTAAACCTGATGTCAGCTTGGGATCGGATCGCATTAGCAATGCGAAGGCTTCCCCATGTCTAAATTCGTCATTACACCATTTTTCAAACCATTTAAATATTGGATGAAATCTAGAACTCGGGTTTTTTTCCAAATGGCGATAAATTGTAATATATCTAGCGTACCCTATTTTTTCCGATAGATAAGTCGCATAGTAAATAAACTTTGGAGCAAAGTATGTATATTTCTTTTTTCTTGTTAAGAAGCCCAAGTTAACTGCAATATTTGCTTCTCTTAAAGCATCATTAATAAAACCAGCATGCCTAGCCTCGTCTCTAGCCATCATGGCAAATAGTTCACAGATATCTTTGTTACTTCCCTGTCGCTTCATCTCTTTATAAAGAACACAACCTGAAAACTCCGAGGTAAGAGAGCTGACCAAAAAATCAATGAACTCTTTCCTTAATCCTGGCTCTAAATCCTTAAAATCAAAATCGTCCCATTCAGACGTTTTCTGAAAATGTCTTTTATTTGGGTCTGATCGCATTTCTTTAATTAAAGGATCCCATTCATCTCTTATTGATGAAACATCAACTTTATCCAATTCTTTATAATTTGTTGTATAAAACCTTGGGCTAATAAGTGTTTCCTCCATAGCCATATCGGTTGTATTGTCATCAATAATCGTACTCATAGAGAAACCTCCTCTGAAAACGAAAACTCACAGATTTCCATAAATTCTAATTTGCCAATCATCCTAGTCCAAAGTCTCTCAATGGGGGTGGCTCTAAGAATTGTAGCCTCCCTATCTTCCGTAATTACTTCTCCGTAGGGTGCTTTTACGGGATCACCATGGACAATGACCTCATCGCCTGGATTCACGATCGCTCCATTATTGAATCTCACATGTGCATGCAAAGACTCAAAGGTATTAGATACTTCGATTGTACACGGCGCACGATCTCTTCTTTTTCTAAAAAAACTCATTTTTTCCCCCTTTAAAAAATTGATAAAAATAGCTCACTATTTTTACTTCCAAAACTCGTTACATTTAAACTCCAACTTGCTTTGCTATCCTCTAAAGATATCCTACCAGAGGCGAACCTTTTGATTTCGATCTGGTAAGAATCTAACAAGTCCAGTCCTACTTTCTTCCTATTATACTCTAATCCAGTCATAATAACCGATAAAAATCCACTCTTACCATCGTTTGAATTCAGTAGTTCTTCATTTTCTAAATTTGCTATTGAAACTGAACCATCGCTTAGCTTTGCCAATACCAAATTTTCTTTCTCCAGAATTACTATCTTCTCAGGCACATCGAATTTATTTCCTGGAAATAAAGATGCTGAGAATACAACTAATAAGGAAAACATAACCATAGTAAAGACCGCATATAGAAACCCTTTTGGCACCAAATCATCTTTTTTATGCTTCGTTGTATCCCGCATCTACACTCCTTGCTCTATTTGAGATTTGAAATCTGAATTGCTTGAACGCGTCTGAAGACTTATGGTCCCTGCCATTACCGACTTTCTTAAAATGGTAGCAACCTCGTCTACATCTTCTATACAAGAAAAAGCAGGCTCAGTGTTTTTGAATTTCCAAGGCCTGACACTTGGCCAACATGAAATATAGGGAACCCTCTTTCCGGAACTTAATTCAAAGGAAATCGTTCCTAAAGATCCCTTACGTTTCTGCAAATTTACCGCCTTTATTTTTTTAAATGGGATAGAAATTAAAAAAGATAAAGCTGCACCACTTTTTATTATTACTCTATTTTCGGTGATTATATATATAGAGCTTTGAGATTGTATTCCGGCGAGAGCCATTAGTATACATGAAGCTAAAATACCGCTTGAGAGAAAGGGTAGGAAATCAACCGCAAAAGCTGTATAGAAATCAGCAACTGTCAATCTCGCAGCGAACACGACTGAGAGTATTATCAAATAATAAGCTAAAAGCTTTAATCCAAAAAAATACCAAGAAAACCCCCAAAAAGAGGGTTTTCCTTTCCATAGAATACTTTCGCCTTCAGGAATTGCTTCCAAAATGTTTTTATGCGCTTCTAATTTTGTTTTATATTCCATGACTTCTCCCTAAAATGCAGATACCAATCTGTCATAAGAGGCATAGAGTTGGCCACCACTATAATAAGCAGATATCTTATCCTCTTCCAACATTGTTACTTTAGTCTGAGCTTTTGTTCTTGGCACTTTTGGGAAATGTTTCCCATAAAGAGTGTTTACATGGACACCACCACTCCGAATTAGTGCCAGCGGCATGGGTAATAAGCATGAAGTTTTATCTTTCAACTCTATTTCAAGATATCTGACAAGCTGCTCTGGTGCATCCACCCAAAGATCTGAAATTTTTCCAACAATTTTATTGTCAGCCGATACAACGTTCATTCCACGTGGATCTTTTCCTGCTGATACTTCGTATTTTTTTAATGTTCGCATGGGCACTATTTTGGGCTTGCCATGTCCATCCAGCTCTGGAACATCTCTTCGCTCAGCCCAAGCTGCGGCACCTATGCCATCCGTCATTGGATTTCCTGTAGGCGAAAATGGTGCTCCACCTGCAATGTTTTCCCTTTTAATAGACAATTTTCTTTTTTCTTTTCCATTTTCTGGAACAGTAATGCTTCCCCTACCATGCGGCAGTTTAAATGTCTTTGTTTCTGACGGACCTCCATAGGGTCCTTGATTAGCACTAAGATCACCCTCCTCATTCTCTAAGGGATACCCTTCTCTCATATTCTCTCTTTGCAGATATATAACTAAGCCTGCAAAAAATAGCCAAAATGCGTAGAGGGAAATTTGCGCCAAATCCACATTCCCAAAAAATATTACGTTATAAGGTTCCATTTGATATTCTCCTGACTTTCATGGTTAAGTTGGCATTTCTGAAAAACCAAATTTTCCCAATTTTTTTCTATCGAGCTTTAGACTAGACAGATATTGAGAAAGAGGTCCCAAAAACACTAATGTTAAAAATAGAAGGAAGATTTCTAAATGATACACGACTAAATACGAAAATGCTGTGTTAGAGGAGACAACTAAATTCAAGCCCTCCGAACCAACAATTGAACTGGAAATGTCATTTAAAATTCCACCTAAACCTATGCCCAAGCCAGCGGCCGTAGCCTGGGCTGCCCCCCATGAACCGAGAACAAGACCTCGTCCCGTTCCCTTTGAAATAGGTATGGTCATTGCAATAATCAAAGTCGACACCGCAAATAAACCAGTACCCAAACCAATTAAGAATGACCCAAAAAAATAAAGTGAAGCTAAGTTCATTGGATCAGACATAATTACAAAACAGAGCCCACCAATAGCTATAAAAAGTGCAAAAACTATTGATCTTACTGGCCCCCCTTTTTTTCTTTGTAAAGATCTCGAAGCTATAAGCAATCCGACAAGAGCTCCAATAACCCATACCGCGGTAAGATTTGTGGTAGCTGCCACGCTCAAGCCCAATATTTCCCCACCATATGGTTCTAATAAGATATCTTGCATGGAGAGGCCCAAAGTTCCAAAGAATACTACTAATAGCAAACTCCGCCCTCCCTGGGATTTAAGGAACAATCGCATTATGGGTATAAATGCAGCCTCTGTTTTGTAGATATTTTTCTTTTCTACTGGTCTAAGTTTTTCTTGTCTCCAAATTGCAGTTAAATTGAGTAAAAGGGTCAAGACAGCTGCTCCTTGAACAACTTGAATTAATTTGAATTTTGTAAAATCTTGCAATAAGGCACCAAAAGCTAAAGCTGCTAAACCCATTCCTAAAAGAAACATAACATAAAGAAGTGCTACAACCTGCGACCGTGTATGATCCGTAGCCCTATCAGCTGCTAAAGCTAATCCTGCTGTTTGGGTCAGGTGTGCGCCCATACCGGTAGCCAAAAATGAGAAAGCTACTAAAATATGTCCAGCCCACCATGGACCTACTGTTTGATCACCTGATAGAACAATTATTGAAAATGGCATAACTGCCAGCCCCCCAAACTGCCACATTGTTCCATACCAAATATAAGGCATTCTTTTCCATCCAATAAGCGATTTATGATTATCAGACTTAAACCCCAAAACGGCTCTCAAAGGAGCCAATAATATAGGAATAGCTACCATGGTTGCTACTAATGAAGCCGCGACACCTAGCTCCACAATCATAACTCGATTAAGAGTGCCAACTAATAGGACCGTAGCTATTCCTACAGACACTTGAAATAATGAAAGCCTCAGCAAACTCGACATCGGTAGCTCGCTCGACACAGCACCAGAAAATGGTAACAGTGAACTACTCAGTTCTTTGATCATTTTTTTTGATATAATCATATGCTTGCCAATTCCCATGCTTCCGAGACATAAAAAAAACTCTTTATTCTTTTAACTTTAGAAAGAGACGCTTTAACACCATAGGTTTTCAATTGATGCAACCTACCACCGTCAATCGGAACAACTTCTGGTGATCTTTCAGATTTTGGAAAATATTTACCCAGTCGCAGTTTTGTCCTTAGAGCAAGAGTGCTCGGTATGACAGTGAAAAAAACTGATTTATTTGCTCTATTAGAAAAATCGGCAATAGATGACATGACATCTTCTGCGTGATAGTGAATCAAACTATCCATTGCAATTATATAGTCAAAGTTACCAAAGCTTTGTTCATTCATATCTCCAGAGAAATATTCAATATTTCCGTGTGACCTACTTCTATTTTTAGCTACCTCTACCAATTTGTCTGAGATATCTACACCAACAACTTCCGCCCCTCTCTCATCTAGCATTCGTGAGAGGACCCCGGTGCCACATCCCGCATCCAATATTCTTGCACCTTTCAGATCTTGAGGAAGTTTATCTAAAATTGCTAACAGCATTTTTTGACGCCCTTCTCTAACTAATTGCCGTACAAAGGAAACCGGTTCATTTGATGTGAGCTTATCCCAAGCATCACTTGATACCTCATTAAAATAATTCTCTAGTCTTGCTCGTTTAGCAAGATAAGTATTTTGCATTAATCAAATCCTAAAAGTTCAAAAATATCCCTATCTTCCATCGTTGAAGGGGCTAAACCTTCAGTTCCATTCCATAGAAGATCTGCTAGTCTTATATATTCTTTTTGTACGGCTAAAATATCCTCATCATCTCCCATCTCGAATAAGGTCTTCTTTTTGAGACGCGACCGCCTTATAGCATCAAGATCTGGTAGATGCGCAACTCTATTGAAACCCACCTCTTTGCAATATTTGTCTATCTCATCTGTATCTTTTGACCTGTTTGCTACGCAACCGGCCAGCCTTACATTGTAATTTTTTGATTTTGCGTGCACAGCTGCGATTATTCGGTTCATAGCGTAGATCGAGTCAAAATCATTTGCTGTCACTATCAATGCTCTATCTGCATGTTGTAATGGCGCAGCAAAACCACCACATACAACATCTCCCAAAACGTCAAAAATTACTACATCGGTATTGTCTAGCATATGGTTTTGTTTGAGTAATTTTACTGTTTGCCCTACGACATAACCTCCACAACCCGTTCCTGCAGGCGGACCTCCCGCTTCAACGCATTTAACTCCATTGTAGCCCTCATAGACGAAGTCTTCAGGCCTAAGTTCCTCAGCATGAAAGTCTACCTCTTTAAGAATGTCAATAACAGTCGGCACCAACCTCCCAGTTAAGGTAAAAGTGCTGTCATGCTTAGGATCACATCCAATTTGCAAAACATTCTTCCCTAGCTTTGAAAAGGCAGCAGATAAATTTGATGATGTTGTAGACTTGCCAATTCCCCCTTTACCGTAGACTGCAAAAACCTTAGCACCATCTATCTTCATATTGGGATCCATTTTAACTTGAACTGACCCCTCTCCATCCTCTTTAAGATTAGGCACTTCTTTTCTTTGGTCTAGTGGACTCATACTTACCTCCCTTTTTTATTCTGCTGCAAGGCCTACACCTTCAACTTTATCTTCCAATTCATCAGCACCTTTTCTTAAGGCATCAAGCGTATCTTGATCTGGTTGCCAATACTCTCGTTCATGCGCTTCAAGCAGTCTATTTGCCACCCTAAGACTGGCCTTAGGATTTAGTTCCGACAGCTTTCTTCTCATCTGCTCATCTAAAACAAATGTTTCTGAAAGTTGATCATAGAGATCAGGATCAACCTGACCAGTAGTCGCAGACCAACCTAGTGTGTTGGTAATTTGAGCTTCAATTTGTCTCACACCTTCATGACCATGTTGGAGAAGAGGTTCAAACCATTTTGGATTCAATGACCTAGTTCTCGTTTCTAAATTAAT
>CABZEG010000024.1 GCA_902524655.1 uncultured Alphaproteobacteria bacterium
GAAGGAAAAAATTAATTTTCTAACCGCAGTTCCAACTATGTTTGTGGAGATATTGGAAGAGTGGAAAAAGGGTAATTATCAAGAATCTAAATTAAAGGGTATGACCTCTGGAGGTACGAGTGTTCCGCCTACCCTTGTAAAAGAGCTTCATCAAACATTTGGAGTATGGCTCCAGATCGTGTACGGTCAGACTGAAAGTAGCCCAGTGATTACACTAGCTTGGGCGGATGACAGTCTTGAAAACTTGACTAACTCATTGGGGCAACCCCTTCCAAACTTGGATGTTTCAATACGTGATCCTCAGACAAATAAAGTGATGGGCCTAAATGAAGTTGGTGAAATTTGTAACCGAGGTGATAACACTATGCTCGAATATCATCAAAATCCTGGTGCAACATCTGAAACTATTGACGGTGAGCAATGGTTGCACACCGGTGACTTAGGAACAATGGATGCAGAGGGCTATGTTCGCATAGCTGGTAGAGTTAAGGAGATGATCATAAGGGGTGGAGAGAACATTTATCCCAAAGAGATTGAAAATAGTTTGCTTGAGCATAATGATATTTCTGAGGTGGCGATTGTAGGACTGCCTGATGAAAAGTTCGGGGAAATAGTTGGGTGTTTTTTAAAGTTTGAAAAAGGGCAGAAGCTTAAACCTACAGATCTCAAGTCTTTTATTAGAAAGAAGATATCACCACAAAAAACTCCAGCGGTCTGGATTGAGGTTGATGAGTGGCCGCTCACCGGATCAGGTAAAATTAAGAAGTACGCTCTCCGTGAAAAACTCTCGGATGGCTTGCTAAATGTTCTGACTTAAATTCGAAGGAATTGAATAAATTAAAAATATACTAAAATAGGTGTTAAGTGTTCGTAAGTAAAATTGATATTTCCTCTCCTTCTTTTGAAACTAATACAAAAGAAAATATGGCCCTTTTAGACAAAATGAATTTGCTTCTCGAAAGAGCAGCTCAAACCTCAGAAAAACGTAGAGATATATTTGAGAAAAGAAACCAATTATCTCCCAGAGAAAGATTAGGTGCGTTGTTAGATCCAGGTCTTCCGTTTTTAGAACTGTTTAATATGGCCGGGTATTGTGTAGATGACCCAGACCCGGAAACTAGTATTCCTGGGTCTAGTCTAATTGGAGGGATTGGATATGTTTCAGGAATTAGGTGTTTAATTTACATAGACGATAGTGGAATAAATGCGGGAGCAACTACTATTAAAACTATAGAAAAAGGGCTGTTACTTTTAGACATGGCAAAAAAACATAAGCTGCCTCTTGTTCATTTGGTAGAAAGTGCGGGTGCAAATCTGATGCAATATAAGGTTGAATTATGGGCATTGGGTGGAGGAGCTTTTGCGGGTCTAGCGGAAATGAGTGCAATGGGTATCCCAATAATTACGGTGCTCCATGGCCTGTCAACGGCAGGCGGTGCATACATGCCAGGTATGAGTGATTATGTAATTGGTGTAAAAGAAAATGGTATGGCGGCACTAGCAGGAGCTAACTTGTTGAGGGCTGCTACAGGGGAAGAGTCCTCTGATAAAGATCTTGGAGGAGCAGAAGTTCATTCAAAAATTACCGGATTAGTTGAGTACTTAGCAGAAGATGATAAGCACGCCATAGAAATTGCAAGAGATGTGGTTAAGTCATTGGGTTGGGACAGAGATTTTACTGGTGTAAGTGCAAGGAACTTTTTGCCCCCCAAGTATTCGTCAGACGAAATCATAGGCATCGTTCCTACTGATTATAGAAAGCCCTATGATGTAAGAGAGCTGGTATGTAGGGTCGTCGATAATTCTGATTTTATTGAGTTTAAACCAGATTACGGAGTTTCAACTGTATGTATTCAAGCAAATATTTTTGGAATATCGTGTGCATTAATAGGTAATAATGGTCCAATTGATCCAAACGGTGCAACAAAAGCTGCTCACTTTTTTCAATTATGCGATCAAGTAAACAGACCAATCATTTTTTTACATAATACCACAGGATATATGGTTGGAACTCAATACGAGCACGCTGGAATGATCAAGCATGGTGCTAAAATGATTCAGGCCGTTATGAATGTTAATGTTCCCAAAATAGCGCTTTATATCGGTGCTAGCTTTGGCGCGGGAAACTACGGTATGTGCGGATATTCATACAATCCAGACTTTCTCCTGACTTGGCCCAATGCGCAAACAGGCGTGATGGGAGGTCAGCAGGCCGCAAAAACAATGGAGCATGTGCTTAGAAATTCAGCCGCTCGGAAAGGCAAAGAAATTGATGAAGATAGTTTTAGTACTCAAATCAAAGGGATCCAAGAGCACTTTGATAGCCAGTCTGACGCCTTTATAACTTCAGGTAGGTTAATTGATCATGGAATGATTGATCCTAGAGATACAAGAAAAGTTCTAGGTTTCTGCCTAATAACTTGCCTAGAATCAAAAGTAAGAAAATTAAGGCCGAATAATTTTGGAATAGCGAGGATGTAAAAGTGAAAACTCAGTATGAGACAATTCTGGTTAACAATCATGATAGGTGGGTACGTCTAATATTAAATAGACCAGATGTAAAAAATGCTTTATCGGAAAAAATGACTACTGAATTGTTATCTGTTCTTGAGAACGTAAAGGAAGATAAAAATATTAGAGGAGTGAGTATTGAAGGTTCTGGTGACGCATTTTGTGCGGGAGCAGACCTTAAAGACTTTAGAAGAAATTTTGTTTTACAAACTCCCGACTTCGATCAAGTACGAACAATGAATTTAGAAGCAGGAAAGTTATTCAAGATACTATCACAGCTTCCCAAAATAGTCGTTGCTTTGGTACACGGACCAGCGTTTGCTGGAGGATTAGGAATGGTTGCTTGTGCAGACATTGTGGCCGTGACAAAAGAGGCGCGTTTTTCACTTTCAGAAACAGCAATTGGACTTACTCCTGCTCAAATCTCGCCGTTTTTGATAAAAAGGTTGGGGCTGAGAGTAGCTAGTAAACTGATGTTAACTGGCATGGAATTTAATGCGACGGAGGCTGTAGAGTTCGGCCTCGCGGATAATTTAGTCGAGAATAAAGATGCTCTAGAAGATTTTTTTATAAGTTTTGATAAAGCAACGAAAAAGTGTGCTCCAATGGCTACCGCTGCTACGAAAGAAATACTGAGCTATTCAAGAGACTCTAGCTTGGAAGAGCTTTCTGAATTTGCCTCTGGTAAGTTCGCAGAGTGTATGCTGGGTGAAGAAGCAAAGGAGGGCTTAGCCGCTTTTGCAGAAAAGAGAAAACCCTATTGGTATGGAGATTAGCTTTGAGTGAGTTGCGTTCATTAAGGAAACTACTTGTAGCTAATCGGGGTGAAATAGCTTTACGAGTAATGAAGACAGCAAAAAAAATGGGGCTTTTAACGGTTGCTGTTTACACTGATGCTGATGAGCAATCACCACATGTAAATTTTGCAGATCAAAGTGTTAATATTGGTAAGGGTCCAATAGCTGAGTCTTATCTTTCAATTGAAAAAATCATGGAAGTAGCCTTGAGTACCGGATGTGATGCAGTACATCCTGGCTACGGATTCCTTTCCGAAAATAGCGATTTTGCAGAAGCGTGTGAAAAAGCAAAAGTTACTTTTGTAGGACCTTCGTCAAAAGCTATAGAGGCTATGGGAAATAAAGCAAAAGCAAAAGCGATTATGAAAGAAGCTGGTGTTCCTTGTATCCCAGGAGCTGAGGTGGCAAATAAGAACGATAGGGAACTTCAATTAGCGGCTGAGAGTGTTGGATTTCCCTTAATGATCAAAGCTGCGGCTGGAGGAGGAGGAAGAGGAATGCGGCTCGTTAATAATATTTCAGATCTGCAGAAAAGCTGTGAAATTGCGAAAGCTGAAGCTTCAAGCGCCTTTGGGTCATCTGAGATAATATTGGAAAAATCTATAGTTGAACCTCGGCATATCGAAATTCAAATTATGGCAGATAACTTTGGAAATATAATCTCACTTGGTGAGAGAGATTGTTCAATACAGAGACGACATCAAAAGATTATCGAGGAAAGCCCATCTCCTGTTGTTGATACTCAGTTGAGGACAAAAATGGGAGAAGTTGCATGTCTTGCGGGAAAAGTGATTAACTATTCAGGAGCAGGCACAATAGAGTTTCTTCTAGATAAAGACAAAAATTTTTATTTTCTTGAAATGAATACGAGGCTTCAAGTTGAGCATCCTGTAACTGAGATGGTAACTGGACTTGATTTAGTTGAGTTGCAACTGAATATTGCTGATGATCAGGAGCTACCACTTTCTCAGGAACAAGTTCAGTTATGTGGACATTCTGTTGAAGTTAGGCTGTACGCCGAAGATCCTTGGAAAAACTTTTTACCAAGCACAGGAAAGATAGAGGTTTGGAGAAAACATAAATCACCGGACACTCGATATGACGACGGGATTGTCGAAGGTCAGGTTATAAGCCCTTTCTATGATCCAATGTTAGCTAAAGTAATATCTAATGGAAAGAATAGAGAGCTAGCTATCGATACATTGAAGCAATCTTTGCAGAATACAGCTCTCTATGGAGTAAAAAACAATCGAGACTTTCTTATTGCTATTCTTTCGAGTGAAGTCTTCAGACACGAAGATGTTAATACCTCTTTTTTAGAGACCTATGATTTTAGTGCATCAGGTAATAAAAATATAGAGTTTGATGAGGTAGCAGTTTTAGGTGCTCTTTTGATGGCAAAGTACTCTGAAACACTTATCGATGAAGCTATTGGTTATGAAGATGAGCTTTATGGTTGGTCTAATTCAAAGACAATATATTACCCTGTTTCTTTCAAAGCTAATGATAATATTTACTCAGCTCATATTGAGCTCAAAAAACCTAATTCAATTACGATTATCTTTGAAGGAGAAAAAATGGAAGTACACCTAAACGAAGATCACTTAGAACTAAATAATAAAAAGATAAAACTCGATTTTATTGAGTATAAGGAAAATAAATTGTTCGCAAGCTACCTTGGAAAATCTTTTAAAGCGGAAATTATAAAAGAAGATTTAAAAATTGAGGATATAGATAAAGGTGGGAAAATAAGAGCTCCTATGCATGGCGTAATTCGTGAACTATTTGTGACCGTGGGAGAAAAGGTGAAAAAGAATCAGGTAATATTAATTTTAGAGGCAATGAAAATGCAGCATGAAATAACAGCATCTATAGATGGAGAAGTCTCGGATATTTATACTAATATAGGTAACCAGGTTTCCGTAGATGAGGATTTGCTAAATATTAAACAGGAGGGTGAAAAATGAATTCTAAATTGTGTAAGGAACTAGGTATAGAATTTCCACTATTTGCTTTTTCGCATTGCAGAGATGTGGTTGCTGCAGTTACGAAAGCTGGGGGTTTTGGGGTATTTGGAGCAACTAACCTTTCAGGACCCGAATTAGAGATTGAGTTAAATTGGATAGACTCCCAAGTTAACGGAATGCCTTATGGGGTTGATCTCATTGTTCCAAATAATTTTGTAGGAAAGGGAGAAAATCTATCCGACGAGGATATGCTTGGAAAAATTCCTCAGAGCCATAAGGACTTTGCGCACAACATACTTGAAAATAATGGCATTGATGTAGATCCGAATGAATTGGAAGAGGACCGAAAAAATCATTTGCGATTTGGAAAAAACATGACACCAGAGGGTGCTCATGAGTCATTAACAGTTGCCTTTAACCACCCAATTAAGATGATTGTAAATGCACTTGGCATGCCTCCAAAACAAATGGTTGATATGGCAAAAGATGCGGGAGTAAAAGTCGGCGCACTAGTCGGGGCAAAAAAACATGCAATCAACCAAATCAATGCAGGAGTTGATGTTTTGATCGTGGCTGGTGGAGAAGCCGGAGGGCATTGTGGTGAAGTATCATCAATGGTTCTCATTCCAGAAGTGTATAACGCGATTAAGGATATAAAAGATGTACCTATATTGGCAGCAGGAGGTATAGCTTCTGGAAGTCAGATGGCTGCCGCTATGGCTATGGGAGCATCAGGCGCATGGTGTGGCTCCGTTTGGCTCACAACAACGGAAGCCGAGACGAATCCAATTGTCAAAGAGAAAATGCTAAGTGCTTCTTCTGCTGACACCGTAAGATCAAAAAGTAGAACTGGAAAGCACTCTAGGCAACTAAGATCACCTTGGACAGATGCATGGGAAAACAGTGACCAAGTTCAGCCTCTACCATCGCCAGTTCAACCTTTAGTGGCTGAGCCAGCATTGCGAAAGCTTGACAAGCTTTCATTAGCTGGAAATAAGCAAGCTGCTGACCTTGCAACCTATTGGGTTGGTCAAGCGGTTGGTTTGATGAATGAAACGAAGTCCGCTGGGGAAGTAGTACAAGACTTTAAGACAGATTTTATCGAAGCTTATGAGAGACTAAATGGTGCACTAGAGGAGGCATAAGGTGGAACAGGCAAAAGATTTTTTTGACGAGAGTAAAGACTTACATGAGTTGCTGAATGCTGAGGGTGTGGGTTGTTTGTCAACTGCGACATTGTTCAAAAATTGGACAATAGAGGATGTGATTGGGCATTTATACCTATTTAATTATGGTGCGGTTGAGACTTTAAAAGGTGGAGATCACTTTGATAATTTTTGGAAACCAATAAATGACCAAGTCTTAGATGGTAAATCTTTAGTTGAGGCGCAAGTGCCGTGGTTAAACGGTGTGACCGGGAATCAATTATTAGATGACTGGTGGCAAAGTGTCGAAGATGTTTTAAATGCGTATAAAGATGCCGATCCAAAAAAAAGAGTTAAATGGGGAGGACCAGAAATGAGTGCTCGTTCTAAGATAACTGCACGACACATGGAAACCTGGGCTCATGGTCAGGAAGTCTTCGATGCGCTAGGTAAGGACAGAGAAGAAAAGGACAGAATAAAAAACATAGTACATATGGGCGTTATTGCGTACGGATGGACTTTTGTTAATAGGAACTTAGCAATCCCTGAGCCAACACCTTACATTATTTTAAATTCACCATCTGGTGAAGTCTGGGAGTGGAATGATAAAGAGAGTTCTTCAAAGATTGAAGGAACCGCAGTTGAATTTGCTCAAGTAGTAACCCAGGTGCGAAATTTTGCTGATACAAAGTTGTCTATAACTGGCGAACCAGCAATTGAGTGGATGAAGTATGCTCAATGTTTTGCTGGGCCTCCAGAGAACCCTCCAGCCAAAGGGACTAGATATAAGGTCGCTATTTAGGGTTTATATCGTTATAACCGTTGAACCTGTTGTTTTTCGTGCTTCTAAAGAGTCGTGAGCCAAAGCAATATCGTTCAATGAGAAGGTTTGGTCTATTTGTATTTTAACATCACCAGAAACTACTTTTCCGAAAAGAACCTTTGCCATCTCTTGGCAGCGGGTAAAGTCGCCTATATGTGTAAATAGACCAGTTCTAGTTATTTTAAGTGATTTTTTTGCTAAGATTCCTATATCTATAGGATCAATATTACCTGATGCATTACCAAACGAGATAAATATCCCAAAGTCTTTTAAACAACTTAAAGAATCATCAAAGGTAGTTTTACCAACAGAATCCATGACAACCGGAACTCCAATACCATTCGTTAGTTTCATAACTTCTTTGGAAAAGTTTTGCGTAGAATAGTTTATAGTTTGTGATGCACCAAATTTTTTTGCCAACTTACACTTTTCATCAGAACCGGCAGTGCCTATCAATTCTAATTCTTCGCTTCTAGCCCACTGACAGGCAATCAATCCGACACCACCTGCAGCTGCATGGAATAAAATCTGGTCTCCACTTTTCAATTCTGTTGTGTCATGAAAAAGATATTTTACAGTTAACCCCTTAAGCATCATCGCGGCACCTTCCTCAAATGATATTTCATCAGGAAGCTTACAAACTTGTTTAGCAGGCATAACCCTGGCCTCACAATAGGCCCCTGGCGGAGTAGCAGCATAGGCAACGCGATCGCCAGAAACTAAGTGATTTACACCATCTCCCACTTCTTCAACTATTCCCGAAGCCTCCATGCCAAGCACTGCAGGTAGTGCGACGGCATAGTTATCTGAGAGTCGTGTTCTGTGATATACGTCAATAAAATTTAGGCCTATAGCCTTGTGTTTTATAAGTATTTCATCACTTCCTGGAGAGCCAACCTCTTGTGTAATTATCTTAAATTTCTCACTTCCACCATTTTCATCTATTACTGCTGCTTTTACATTTTGAGTTGACATTTGCATTATCTCCCATAGTAATCAAAATAAGTTTTTATTATAAATGGAACCACTATTGTCCAGAGAGTCAATAAAAATTGCACCATCCATACTATCTGCTGACTTTGCAAATTTTGGCAAAGAAATTGAAGCTGTAGAAGAGCAGGGCTGCGATTGGATCCACATTGATGTTATGGATGGTCATTTTGTGCCGAACATAACTTTCGGACCAGAAACCTGCAAGGCAATTAGACCCCATATCAAAACGTTTATGGATGTCCATCTGATGATTTCACCTGTAGATCAATATCTTGAAGCTTTTGCTGAAGCGGGTGCGGATATGATAACAGTACATTTCGAAGCAGGGCAACATATTCATAGGTCTCTGCAGGCAATAAATAACCTTGGTGTAAAGGTGGGGTTAGCTTTAAACCCTGGCACCTCATGCGAAGTGGCTGACCAGTTAGTAGATTTGGTAGACTTAATTTGTGTTATGACGGTTAACCCAGGTTTTGGGGGTCAGAAGTTTATTTCCTCTCAACTAAGAAAAATTGAAAGATTAGCTAATCTAAAAAAGCATAAAGATTTTTTAATCGAGGTCGATGGAGGAATAACTGCCGATACTGCACCTAGTGTAGTTTCAGCAGGAGCTGATATTTTGGTAGCTGGATCGGCTGTTTTTTCAAATGGTAGCGTCAACAACCCAATCGTTTATGGGCAAAATATTAAGAGAATAAGGGAAGCTGCTGAAAGCGCCCTAAAAATAGAAGGATAAAAAAATGGCAGAAATTCCTCCAGTTTGTGATTTTGGTTGGCAAGCAAAAGAGTTTAACTTGCCATCTGTTGATGGAAAAAAATATACTCTAAAAGAAGTTAGCAGGGCTAATGGTTTATTGATAATGTTTATATGCAATCATTGTCCTTATGTGCTGGCTATTTTGGATCGAATTGTTCGAGACGCCAGTGATTTACAAAGGCTTGGGGTTGGTATAGCGGCCATTAGTTCAAACGATGTAATTAGTTACCCAGAGGATTCCTTCGATAACATGAAAAAGCTGGCTGCTAAGCATAATTTTACTTTTCCATATATGTATGATGAGACCCAAGAAGTGGCTAAGCTGTACAATGCTGTATGTACTCCAGATTTTTTTGGATTTAACAAGGATCACAAACTACAGTATAGAGGAAGATTAGATGCATCTAGGAAAGAGGCCGGTCCAGTTGATTTAAAAAGAGATCTCTTCGAAGCAATGAAAGGTGTCGCTCAAACTGGAAAGGGACCAAGTGACCAAATTGCCTCAATGGGTTGCTCTATAAAGTGGAAAGTTAACTGAACCGATTAAAAGAAGGTAGATATTACGAAAAGCTATTGCATTCATTTAATTTTTATAGAATGTCCTGCGACGACTAAAGTTACGCTATTGGCAAAACGACCTACATCTTGGTTCAATTTTCCTGATACTTTTAGAAATTTTCTAGATAGTTCGTTAGCTGGTAAGATGCCAAGGCTGGTTTCCTGTCCGACTATAATCAAGGTGGATTTACACTTTTTCAGATCATCTCTAATGTCATCAATGCGTCGATCTCTAAACTGACTTAGTGTTAAAATGTTCGACACAGACATTGATATACAATCAATCAAAATTATGTCCTGCGGTTTCGAGTTTTTGATTATATCTGCACTTAGGTCAGGAGAATCTATGGTTTCAAATTTTTGGTTTCTTCTCCTCTTATGCGCATTAATTTTCTCTTGCATCTCTAAGTCATATGCAAGGCCGGTAGCAATGTAATACAATTTACCATGTGTGTTTTTTTGTAAGCTTAGCGCTGATTGTTCTGCAAACCTAGATTTTCCAGAGTTGCTTCCCCCAAGTATCAGATATGTGTCAGACATAAATCTTAGTTTCCTATTAGTCGTTGCAATTTGTAGACATCTAAAATCCATCCTTTATCAGAACGCAACGTATTTCTTGTTTTAATAATTTCTTTTCCAATTTTTGAAACCTCACCTTTAATAAGAGTTTGTGCTGTCATTCCGAGATATGCAGCCCACCAGATATAGATATTATTGTCTTTTAAAAATGTAAATGAGCACTCTCCATCTAAAACAACGTAAATTGTTTCCGTTCCATCTGGCCATCCTCTTTCTTTTAGAAGTCGGCCTGTAGTAATCAAGACCGGGTTCCCGATTTCGTTAAAGGGAATTCCAAACGCAGAAACAAGCAACTGTATTGAAGAGAGACCAGGAATCAATTTGATGGAGGTATGGTGTAAAGTGTTTTTAACTCGCGAAGCAATTCTTTGGCTACTATCGTACAATGAAGGGTCTCCCCATATGGGAATTCCGACGTTTATGTTTCTTCTTGCAGTGCTGGAAGTATATTCATTAATTATCTCGACCCATCTTTTCGCGATATCATCATGCCAGTCTATAACTGAATTGATATATTTTTTATTGGTTGATTGCCGCTCCGGTATAATAAATTCCTTAAACTTCACGCTATAAATTTTTATGAAAGATTTACAAATATTCTTTTTAAGGTCAGCGATCTCGGATTTTTCGTCTTTTTTCTTTCCGATTAGTATCAAATCACAACTCTTGATTGTATCAGCTGCTTCTTCTGTTACATGCTTTGCATCTCCGAAACCTAGTCCTATTAGATATAAGTTAATACTCAAAGTAACGGTCCAAAAATTATAACTGCAGGATGATTGCTTTGAATATCCTTAAGGTAGATTAAAATCTCCTCTATCGTACCCTTTGTGATATTTTCCTCTTTTCTTGAAATGTCTTCCGCTATGAGGATTTTTGTTTTGATATTAAGACCATTTTCTAAAAGAATCTGAGCTAGATTAGGGAAAGTTTTTTTTCCCATGAAGATTACGGTCGTACAATTTGGATCAATTAAGGATGCAATATTTAAGTCGTCGGGAAGTTCGCCATTGAAATCATGTCCAGTTATAAACTGCACGCGTCTCGACATAACTCTTCGGGTTAACGGGATTTTTGCAGCCGCCGCCGCAGCCATTGCTGAAGATACTCCTGGGATTATCTCAAAGTCTAACCCATTCTCATTTAATGCTGTAATTTCTTCCTCTAATCTTGAAAAAATGCTACTATCACCTGACTTCAGCCGAACAATTTTTTTTCCTGTTCTACCATATTCTACAAGTAATCTAGATACTTGATTTTGCTTTGGTGATGCAAGCCCCGCTCTTTTCCCTACACTCAAAAGTGTGGCACTTTTTTTTGCAAGATTTAGTATTTCGCCGGAGGATAAATCATCATAGAAAATAATATCCGCATCACTAATTCTTTTTACTGCTAGTACAGTAAGAAGGTCTGGATTGCCGGGACCAGAACTGACAAAGCTAATAGTCATTGTTCGCTCCCAATAAGATGAAAAAATGTTCCAGTAGCATTAGCGTTTTTGGAGCCTAACTGACCTAACTCATTTTGGTAAGCATCCTGTACAAAGACAATAGGAGCATCATTTATTTCGACAACTGTCGTATAGTGAAACTCATGTCCAAGAACAGTGGAACCCTTTTTGATTCCAAAAAAAGGCTCAATAGCTCTGGCTTTTCGATATCCTAGATTGAGCTTGCGTTTTTCAAAAGAAGTAACTAAATCAAACATACCAATCATGTCATATGCCTGACCACCTTTACCAATAATTTTTCTTCCCAAAACCATATAGCCACCACACTCTCCATGCACCGGTCCCTTCTTACTAAAATTAATAAGTCCATTCTTAAAATTTTTGCATTCAGATAAGCGACCAAGGTAGAGTTCAGGGTATCCTCCTGGCAACCAGACCATGTCATCACTATTTGAAGGGGGCTCATCGTTTAGCGGAGAGAAAAAGGAAATCTCAGCACCTTGCTTCCTCCATCCCTCTATCAAATGGGAATAAGTAAAGGTAAATGCATTATCTCTCGCAATAGCTATTCTCTGCGCGGGAGGAGTAATTTTTTGTAAGGTTGATATTGGAGGAGAGCTATTTCTTGCAGTACAAGCTATTGCTTCTAGGTCACAATTTTCTTCAATGAGTTTTCCAAGCTTAAAAATTAGTTGCTCCAAGTCAGATAAATCTTCTGCTTGGACCAGACCTAAGTGTCTCTCTGGGATAGTTAGTTCGTTAGATCTAGGGATAACCCCTAGAATTGGAACTTTTGTTTTTGAAACTTCACTAACTACTAAAGCTTCGTGCCTTTTGCTTGATATATTATTTAGAATTACTCCACCGATTGTTATGTCATGTCTAAATGAGTTGAAACCGGTAACCAAAGCAGCTACAGATTGAGCCTGCTTTGCGCAGTCGACTACTAAAATCACTGGCCAATTCGTTATACTTGCTAGATCGGCGGTGGAACCATTTCCACTTGCACCCTTGCTTATTACTCCATCAAATAATCCCATTGACCCTTCAGCAATACAGATATCCGAAGGGCCCACCATGCCAATCATATTAAGGATATCGCTAGATGACATTGCCCATGTATCTAAGTTATATGAAGGACGATCTGCCGCAACACTTTGAAATTTTGAGTCTATATAGTCAGGACCACTCTTGAAAGGTTGTACAGATCTTTTGCGGGCAAAAGCGTTAATAAGACCCAGAGCTACAGTCGTTTTTCCAGCTCCCGACGTCGGTGCTGAAATAATTATACCTTGCCTATTTGTGATTTCTTCCAGTGGCATCTATTTCTCTAAATCTCCTATCATAGGTTTCATCGTACAATTTGCTCGCTGTAAAATTAGTGGCGTCTAAATGTGGACCAATAAGTATCAGAGCTGTTCTATCCATATATTCAGGTATCTCTTTTTCTATATTACTTAAATCTGAATGAATAATTTTTTCCTCTGGCCAAGATGCCTTCCACACAACTTTTACTGGGCAAGAACCGTTATAGAACGGCTTCACTTTTTTGACCACTTTTGCAATATCATGAATTGATAGATGTATCGCAAGAATAGCGCCACTTTTAGCAAAATTTTCTAAAGTTTCATTTTCAGGCATCTTTGATGCCCTACCTTCGGCTCTAGTGAGAACTATAGATTGAGCTATTTGGGGCTTAGTTAGTTCCTGTTTTAAACTTGAAGCGGCAGCTGAAAAAGAAGTTACTCCTGGCGTCATGCTAAAAGGGATTTCTAATTTTATTAATTCACGTATTTGTTCATTCACTGCCGACCATATAGATAGATCACCAGAGTGAAGCCGAGCAATTTCATGACCCTCATTATGAAATTTTTCAATTTTTTTGATAATTTGAGAAAGTGATAGGGGTGCTGTATTTATTTTTTTTGTTGAAGGGCTACAATGTGATAATATTTCTTCTGGAATGATCGATCCCGCAAAAAAACAGATAGAGCATTTTTCCAAAAGTTTTTTTCCTTTAAGCGTTATCAGTTCGGGATCACCAGGACCTGCTCCTATGAAGTGTACTGTCAATTTAATCTCCATCCATTTCTGCGATTGCGACGGTAGCAAGCCTATCAGAAGAGATTTTCCGCTCACAAATAATTTTGGATGTGGTACCCCCAGCAGCAAGTGCTGCAGCTTCACAAAAACTGCCAACATTTTTAAACTTCTTACTCAAATGGGAAACAGTAGGTGTGATAATATTGTATATAGCGTCTTCCTCAATCTGGATCAATTTTAAGTGGTTTGTACTGACAAATTTTAAAAAGACTGCATTTATTGCTTTTTCCTTTGAGGTAGCAACTGTAAAAGCACTGTACCTTTTAATATAACTTTCAAATAACTCGTCAAATGAAGTAATAGTAACTGTAGATTTAAAGCCAATTCCTGCAATCATGTTTTAAAGCTCCATTGGATTATATTATATTGAACTGACCAAATTGTTTTTCCCCCAATAGGCTTTGGCTTGGATATATTAATCTTTTTTAAATTACCGCCAAACTGCCTGTATTTTTTTAACAAAAGAGCCTGGGATTCAAGAGTGACAGCATTTATTACAAGTCGACTATTCCTACCGAGGGCTTTAATCACATGATAAATTAAATCTGAAGTTACTCCCCCACCAATAAAAACAGCATTTGGCGTTGGTAAATCTTGGGCTATCGTTTCAATATTACCATGTTTTACAGTTAATCTTTCTTGTAAGCCAAATTTTTTTCTATTAGCCTTGATTAGAGAAATACGATCCCTTCTTCGTTCAATGGCAAAGGCTACGTTTTTAGGATGCCCCAAACACCATTCAATTGAGATTGAGCCTGAACCGGCTCCTATATCCCATAACACTTCACTTCCAAAAGACTTTAATTCTGAGAGAGTCAGAGCTCTTATATCTTTTTTAGTTATATTCCCATCAGTTTTAAAAGCATCATCATCCTGCCCTTGAAAATAACTTATATCTGATGGAGGTTTTTTATATGTTATGCCCAATGCTAGTGGTTTTAAAGATTTGGATTCTTGTTTAAAATCAAATAGTTTTGAGTCTGTAAGTTTTACTACTTTTTCCTCTGGGCAGCCAAGTCTCGACAACATAAAACTTTCTTTAACATTTACATTATGTTTCTTTAATACAGAAAGGATCTGCTCCATTTGCCTATATTCTCTGAGGAGAATTATTGCTTTCCCAGCTTCCGACAGTTTTGCAGGAAGGGTTTCTACTGGTTTGGCATGGAAGGCTAAGCAGTCAACAGCGTTTATAGGCCAGCCTATTTTATTGGCAGCTAGAGAAAAAGTAGATGGCCCAGGATAAGAGCGCCATTCATTTTTCTTTAAGTTTTTAGTAAGGAGAGGTCCTACACCAAACCAAAAAGGATCTCCGGAAGCCAGTACCACAGCCAATTTATATTTATAACTGAATACTTCATCAATGCTAAATGGAGTAGGCCATGATTTACCTTTTGATTTAACCTCTGCAAGAGCCAATTGGCGAGCACTACCAAAAACGACGCTCGCCCTGTTCAATAAATCAGTGCTTGATTTATCAAGGCCATTGAGTCCATTCTCACCTATACCAATAATATGAAGCCAGGTTTTAGTCATGACAAAAATTCTTATAATAGGAGGCACTGCTGAGGCAAAAAATCTGCATTTTAGACTCCAAGAAAAGAAACTTTTTACAATACTTTCTTATGCAGGTCTTACTGAAAGCATTGATAAAAAGGTAAAAAATATTCGGGTCGGTGGCTTTGGTGGAGCGATGGGAATGTCTGCGTTTGTTAAAGATGAAGGTATAACCCATATCCTTGATGCCTCTCATCCTTTTTCTAAAAATATTACGGTAAACTCTCTTCTCGCCGCGCAACTCACAAAAATTGAATATTTGGGTTTTGAACGTCCGAAGTGGCAGAGACAAAATGGCGACAAATGGAAATTGGTGAGTGATATGAATAAAGCTATAAAGCTTATCGACGAAACTGACAGGGTTTTTGTAACAATAGGTAGTAAAGATATACGTTTTCTGAATAGGAAGCCCAAACCATTTTATCTGATCAGAATGATTAACGAACCAGAAAATACGATGCTTCTCGATAGATTTAAGCTTATTTTTGATCAAGGCCCGTTTACTTTCGAGCAAGAGCTGGAAATTATGAAAGAGTTTTCTATAGATAAACTTATAACAAAGAATTCTGGCTCCAAGGCAGTAGTTGAGAAAATACATGCAGCTAGGGAACTTGGCATTGAAGTCATAATGATTGAAAGACCTACGTTGCCGAAAAGAAAGCTTTTTACTGATGAAAATCATGTAGTTCAATTTTTTTCTACCCCTGAATAACGTGGCGTATATATATAACCTGTGTTTCTAATCTTTTTAGTGCGTGATGATCCAATAATTACTAGAGTCTTCATTGACACAGAAGAAGCATCAGCTTCTGACAATGTAGTCTCAAAAACAGCCTCAGATTCAGTAGAAATTGAATTTGCATAAATAACAATCCGGTCACTTTTACAACTTTTTCTTAAAACATCATAAATTTCTGAAAGCTGATTTTTACGAGATTTTGATCTTGGGTTGTAAAACGCTATTACAAAGTCCGCCTTTGCGGCTGCGATAACTCTGGATTTCAAAATATCCCAGGATTTAAGATTATCAGACAAATTAATAACGCAAAAATCATGTCCTATAGGAGCGCCTAGTCTGGCGGATGCTGCTAAAAGAGCAGTAATCCCTGGCAGGACCACAATTGGTAAGTCATCTCTAGAAATATTTTTCTTATCTACAACTTCAAATATTGCCGAGGCCATTGCAAAAACTCCAGGATCTCCCGAAGAAACAACAACTACCTTTTTTCCTTGCAAAGCAAGATTAATAGAAAGTTCAGCTCTATCAATTTCCACCCTATTATCGCTTCGGTGAAACGACTTGCCGCTAGCATCCTTCACTCTGTCAATGTACTTAGAGTAACCCACAATGTCTGTTGAATCTTTTAATGCATCAGTTACTGCAGGTGTTACAAGTTCTGGTGCTCCTGGTCCTAAACCTACTATGGTTAAGCTTCCCTTCATTCGTAATGGTCCTCTGAAATTAGAATTATCGAGAAATATGGTGCTTCACTTTTAGTATATTCCCTTAGAGGAATAATTTTTTGTTCAGGCATAGTTGCTTTTTCAATTACTAATGCCTCATTAAGCCGATCCGTTTCTTCTAGTACAGATTTTACTTTTTCTAATTGGGTACCCACTTTCATGATTACAACATTTTTAGAACTCTCAAGATGTCTCTTTAATTCTTCGTGACTTTGTATGCCCATTAGGATAGTTAGGGGTTGATCTCCCATTGCTATTGGTAACTTAGAATTGTTCCAAGCACCTGACATTGCAGTTATTCCAGGCACGAATTCTATATTCACATCTTTTTTCAAAAGTCTAAATAGATGAACAAATGATCCATAAAAAAGAGGATCACCTTCTGATATTACCACCACATCGTCGTTCAATAAGAGTTTCTTTAGTTTATTGGCACAGTCATCATAAAATCGATTAATCGAATGCTTATATTTATCAGATCGAAAATCGACTTCATTAGTTACAGGGTATTCCATAGCGTATTCAAAGGGCGCACTATTGGAAATTAATGTATGTATAATCGCTCTCGCTCTGCCCAACGTATTTTTTTTTCTGAAATATGCTATTTGTCTTGCATCGGATATTATTCTAGATGCCTTAACTGTCAGTAACTCTGGATCACCTGGCCCAACCCCGACGCAATATATACTATACATATTTATTCTTTCTCCTGTGCCAAGGCGTTAACAGCAGCGACTGCTACAGCACTTCCCCCCAACCGGCCCTTTACAACTAGACTGTTCAGCGTTTTTACGTCGATTAATGCTTGTTTAGATTCCGCGGCTCCAACAAACCCGACAGGGCAACCAATTATGCCCGCAGGTTTCAAGTTTTTTCTCTTACCAAGAAACTCTAACAAATAAAATAATGCAGTGGGAGCGTTACCAAAAACAATTATAGAATCTTGTATGTAGTCTTCCCATAAATGAATTGCTGCAGCCGTTCTGGTATTCGATATTCGTTTTGCAATGTCTGGTACGGACTTATCATTCAAAGTACAGATGATTTCATTGTCCGCTGGTAGTCTTGCTTTTGTTATTCCCTCACTTACCATCCTCGTATCGCAAATAATACGACCTCCTCTCTCTAAAGCATCTCTTACTTTGCTAACAAAATCTGGTGTAAATTGAATATATTTTTCCAGCCCAATAAAACCAAGGGCATGTATCATCCTCACAGCAATTTTCTCTTCAAGGTTTGAAAAAGAAGAGAGGTCCGCTTCTTTTCGAATAATAGAAAAAGATTGCTCATAAATTTTGTCTGGGCTTCTTTCATATTCAAATGTCATCCATTCAATTCCTTAGAAATTTCCGATGCTAAGTGCTGAAATTTATCATCTTTTACGCTCACAGACTTTTCCCCTCGTGAACTGTTAATAAGTATCGATGTCTGCTTTGAGAGACCACAATTTTTTAAACAACCACTTATGTGAATCTTTGCTTTATTTTTTCTATTTTTAAATCTTTCTTCAAGAAACGTAGTTACCACTTTTGCCACCTGACTGGTTTCCAAAATGCCTTGACTACAATAGGGTTTACCAGAGCAATAGCTTACGCTCAGATCATGACCTGTATTTTTTGAGAGAAAACTTAAAGGTGGTTTTGTTTTGGCCGAATTAATAAAAAAAGATTTCCATGGGGTCACTGCTACTCCTTTAACATGCGTAGCTAATTCCCTCAGTTGGTAACTTGAAAATTTTCCTCCAGGTACCTTAATCATATATCCTCCAAAACAGGGACCGATTCTTGGAGAAAAATTCTGTTTTCTTGGTTTAATGTCTGGAAAATAAATATGGTCTATCTCTTTAATTGAATTTATTAAATCTCTGCTTTTCAGTTGGTTCGAGACGGCCATTACATTACTTAAAATCATTTCTATTTTTTCAATTAATGTTTCTGGTTCTACAACTATACCGCGGTCTGAACCGTCAATTCTTAAAATTAGAATTTTTTCTTTGTTTGTCTCTATCCTGAGGTCTGCATTGGTTTCTTGAAGGCTGGCCACTTCTCCTAAGTCAACAGCAATACCGAATTTCTTGTGGGGTTTGGGGATATTATTTAGATTATCTTCTAAAATACTTGCTATCTTTTGTGTTAGTTTTTTATTTTTCGTAGAAAAGGGACTATAAATGATATTTGAAATATTCTCCTTTTTTTCGGCAGCATTAATAATATCGGCCTGAGTGAGGAAATTTGATAGCTGTTCAAGATGTTTTTTTTGAAGACCTCTTACTGTGATGTTAGCTCGCGATGTCAATTCGATATAGCCACTCCCAAAATTAGAAATTGCATCAGCAAGAATAGAGAGTTGTTTAGATGAGAGATATCCGTATTTTGGCCTGAAACGGATTAAGTAACCATCGTTAGATTTAATTGGTGAGTCAATAGTTGGGCATATTCCTAAGACCCTAGCCATTTTCAACCAGTCTTTCCTCATATCGAATAGAGTTATGAAAACTTTTCCATAGACCTAAGTCTCTAAGCTCACTAAAAGTATTTTCTAAACCTTTAAGAGCGTCTATATTTTCCTCTGCCATAAAGTCAGCAACTTTTGTATTGGCTAAAGTTGAGTTATATACCAATTCTATTAAGTGATTAGGTAAATATACTCCAGATTTGCCAAAATTAGACAAGTTGAATACTAGTTCTGTTATTTCAGCCGCGCCTCTGTAACCATGCTGCAACATTCCTGAAACCCACTCATCGTCAGAAAGCTTTCCCCTGATAATTCTTGCTAATTCTTGATTTGTTGTACGAACTTTTGGAATTCCATCGGATGAAATATCTAAATGGTATAGTTTAGGATTGGTTTTCTGCATACTGGCAACAGCTGCGTTAAAACCCCCTATGTGGTCAGCATAATCCTTTGCTGACAACAAATCACTTTCACATAAATCATGAGAGTGAATTAGTGCTTCAGTATCGGCTAACCTCTTCTTAAGACTTTCTGTATTTTGGTTAAATTTTCCATTCTTTTGATAAGCCCAAGCCGAGCTTTTAATCCATGCCTCGCCAATCTTAGCTGTGTGATCGGCTAGGGGTTCTTCAATTTTTTCTTTGATATTTATCCCAAAAGATCCAGGCTTAGGCGCAAAAATTCTGTCAATCTTGTTTTTATAAGGGTTATCTTTCAATGTCTCATGTCTTTCATGAAGTTTATCGATTGCATCAAAAAATAATCTATTAAGCTCTGGAAAGATATCTCTGAACAATCCTGACTGTCTGATAGTAATATCAATTCTCGGGCGACCTAGCTCTGCTAGTGATAGAATGCTAAAACCAAGGATCCGAGCGTTATTTTTGTCCCAAATTGGTGTAAGGCCAGCAAAAGCAAGTGCCATTGAGTACTCTTGTCCTCCCGTTCGCATGGATGCTGATCCCCAAAGATCAATGGTTAAATTTTTCGGATAATCTCCATTGTCTTGCAAATATTGTCTTACAAATTCATCTGCCATTGCTTGACCATTTTGGAAAGCTATTTTTGTGGGTATCGATCTAGGGTCTACAGCATATATATTCCTGCCTGTAGGTTTAATATCAGTACGGTTCCTATATGGCGATCCCGATGGGCCACTGTTAATTCTTTTTCCCTCTAGGCATCGGAGTAAGCCATTCAGTTCGGATGCTCCACAATCTCCTTTGCCAAATATATGAAGACCACTTGAAAACTGGGATTCCTTTAAATCACAAACAAAAGAGTCTATTCTTGTTAACCATTCACTATCTGATGTTATGGGATCAATTGATAGCTCTTTATCTAATTTTATTTTCTTAGCCTCATGAATTATTTTCTTTTCAATATGCTCTTTCCTTACTTGATCGAGATCACCGCTCGTAGAATATTCATCTAATAGAAACTCAAGATCTCTCAATTCATTTGGAAGATCCATAGTCTGAATTTTTGGAGGCATGTGCCCCACAGTAAGAGCCCCCAATCTTCTTTTTGCCTGCGATGCTTCTCCCGGATCATTAACAATAAACGGATAAATAAAAGGTATGTCGTTTACTAGTAACTCGGGCCAGCACTGATTGGAGAGACCTACTGTTTTCCCTGGTAGCCATTCGAGACTTCCATGCGTTCCCATATGAAGAAATGCGTCAATATTTTGCATCTGCAACCAGAGATACATTGCCACATAGCTGTGACAAGGTATTTTTTCAAGATCGTGATAATCGGCTTTTTTATCCTCTAGTAAACCTCTTGAGGGCTGCACCAGCACAAAAAAATTATTGTTTTTATAACCCTGAAGAACAAACTTGTCCTTTTCAAAAAAAACATCTTCTTCGAAACCACCCCATGTTTTAAATAATTTAGTTCTAGGTTTTAGTGGAATGAGATTTAGCAGTCTTTCGTATAACTTGATGGGAATCTCTATCCTAGAGCTTTTTAACTTCTCAAAAAACTTATCAGGGTTAGAGAATTTAAATCCATTATCCCCAAGAAAACCTAAAATATGCTTTGTTGATTTAATTGTGTCTAGGCCAAGCGCATGAGCTAATTGAAAGTCACGACCCGGGTATGAAGATAATACGATGGCTATTCTTTTTTCTTCATTTTTCTTAGATCTGAGAGCATGCCACTTTTCAACTTTATTTATTATCTTTTTAGAAAGAGTTTTCTCGACTTTATGTTTTGAAATTGGAAACTGTAATGCGGGGTCTATAGCTTGTTCAGATTTAAAACTTACAATCCCTCCATTTATGCGCCCATCTACCTCTGGTATAGCAACGTGCATAGCCAAATCAGAGGAATTTAAGCCAATTGGATTCCGTCTCCAAGATTCTTTCTTAGAGGTAGATAAAATTATTTGAAAAACAGGCACACCCACATGATCTAATGGAGATTTGCCAGTTTCGCGACTTTTTGCTGAAAAGGCTGTAGCATTAAGTATCGCGATAGGTGATATTTTCGATAACATCGACTCTATCCACTTGGCGGTCGATTTGATTTTAAGTGAATTTACAAAAATACTTATGCATTTTATGTCTCTCTTTTTAAAATCTCTAAATAATTGGTCTATGGGTTCGAGGTCATCAGCCATCAGGTATGATCTATAAAATATAATACAGACAGTAGGTTTTGCGTCAGTGCTCACGGTAAAATTTTCTAGAATACCTTTTTTATAGCAATAAAAACCATGAGATTTTACTTTGCTGAATTCCGTAACGGCTGGGAAGTGAAGTGATGCAGCAAGTGCCATTTGAGCTAATACCGCTTGGGCAGATAGTTCGCCGCCGTCATCACAGAGATTTTTTAAGTTTTCTAATGTTGACTTTGGTAAATTTGAATACGAGTCTAAAACCTTATCTTCCCTCCCATCGGCTGGTATTACAGCCAAGGGTATCTTTTTCTCAATTGATACGCTCTTTAAATAATTTAATCCGTATGGCCAATATTGCTCACCTCCAATTAGTCTTACAAGAATACCTTTAGATTTGGAGACTGTTTTTTCAATGTAGGTATCAATAGATAAATTATGAGTTAGTTGTTTTATATTTGCTAGTCTTAATGTTGGAACAGACTCTCTACCAAAGTCCCCTAAAGTTTTTTTCCATGCATTCGCGAACGCATTTAAATCACTATCTGAAAAAGACAAAATAACCAGATCGGCAGGTTCCTGGTTTAAGTCGATCGGAACACTGGTATTATCTAAATAGTGATCTTCATTAAAAATGATATGCATATTAATTCAGACTTGAGTGGAGATAGGCTGAGATCACGTCTTGATCGATCTTCCTTTTTTCACATATAAAAACTAAGTTCCCAGTATTTTCTAAAGGAATTTTAGTGTCCGTAAAATTTACTGATAATCTTTTACCAACACCTTGAACAAGTAAATTTAATGGCTTTCTTTCAACTCGCAAAAAGCCTTTAATTCTCAATATGTCATTTTCCCGTATGAGTGTTTCTAAAACTATTTTAAATTTCTCTACATCTAGGATTTTTGGCACAGAGATGCTAAATGTGTCAAAATCATCGTGCTCATGATCATCAAAGCCATCATGATGAGATCGTCTATTATCTAAATCAGTCTCCGCTGCTGCATCTACGCCTAAAATCACATCAGCCCCAATGTCACCATTGTGAACTTCTAAAATTGGAACATTCCGTTCCATTTCCTTAAGTATGATATTTCTGGCGTCTGAAATGTTTTCCACAAGGTCTGGCTTTGTTAGTAGTACAACATCTGAGCAGTTTATTTGGTCCTCAAATACTTCGGAGAGAGGTGTTTCATGTTCAACGTAAGTTTGATTTTGTTTTTCTTCAAGTTCAGTAGACATTTGAGGTGCAAAAATACCATTAACAACCGCCTCAGCATCTACAACGGCTAAAACGCTGTCAACCGTTAGGCGGCTTCGAATTTCCGGCCACTCAAAAGCTTTCAATAAAGGTTTGGGAAGGGCAAGACCTGATGTTTCGATCAATATATGTTCCGGAATATCTTGGCCCTCTAAAAGGGATTTCATAGTGGGAATAAAGTCGTCGGCCACTGTACAACATATACATCCGTTTGCTAATTCGAGAATATTTTCTTCTGGGCAGGTTTCATCTGAACATTGTTTTACTATTTCTCCATCTACACCTAAATCACCGAACTCATTTATAATAATGGCCAGTTTTTTCGATTTGCTCTTAAGAATTAAATTTCGAATTAATGTAGTTTTTCCGGCTCCCAAAAAACCAGTTAAAATTGTGACAGGAATTTTCTCTAGACTACTCATCTTCAACTACCATGTAGTTTTCTGGTGGAACCCTAGCTAGTGATTGTTTTTTAAACGCTGCAGGGCGTTCTGAGAACCGGATTTTACCATCTCTTGTTTTTTTATATAATTTAAATCCAGATAAAATATCAGCCTCGTCTTGATCAGGGGTTAAGTTGCCAATTACATAAGTCCATTTATTTTTATTTGTAAGACTTAGAGTGCAACCATTAGAGCATCCTGCCAAACATTTAACAGGTTTTATATTCATCTTGCTGTTCAACCGTTTTAGGTTGTCATAGAGTATCTTTCCAGGACGTGGTTCAACAGCTTCACCATTTTTTTTGCATGTAATGCAAACATATAAAATATCATCGGATTCCAATTATTCCTCCTTACTGGAAAACGGGATCAAAAAAACAATATCTAACTGTTTTCAGACACGAATATCCCGTTCGCTCTTCTTTTTTTACTGGCAGGTCTCCCGGCTATTAAAAGTAAAGCACAGCTTTATGAATACCAACTTCCCAAGATTATTTCTCAGTGTTAATATTCTCTTTTATTTACGGTCGCGGGTACGGCTACGATTTGCTTTTTAGTCTTTTTCGCATTCCCATTTAACCAAAAAAAAGGACCAGTTAATTACTAGTTGAGCAGTAAAAATATGCACTTGTCAAGAGGATAAAAAAAATGTCTGAAAACGAAAAACATAATGAAAAAATGAAGAGGCTGAAGACTTCGAAGCAAAAAATTTTCGAAAAAAAAACGTTAAAAAAAGGCCTAATAATTGTTCATACTGGAACAGGCAAGGGAAAGAGTACTGCTGCCTTTGGCATGGTTTTTAGAGGTATAGCACATGGTATGCCATGTGCAGTTGTTCAATTTATAAAGGGCGCGATGGCAACCGGCGAGCGTGACCTGATCCAAAAGTACTTTCACGAATTTTGTGAATTCCATACTCTTGGAGATGGATTTACTTGGGATACCCAAGATAAAGAAAAAGACATTGAATCCGCAAAAAAGGCATGGGGTAAAGCTAAGGAACTTATCATGAATAAGGAAAAAAAGATAATTCTACTTGATGAAATCAATATAGCGCTCAGATATGGTTACATCGAAATCGATGATGTTGTAACTTTTTTACAAGAGAAAAAACCTGAGATGTCTCACGTAATACTTACGGGAAGGAACGCTGATGAGAAATTAATCAATATTGCGGATCTGGTGACAGATATGACCTTGGTTAAGCACCACTTTCGAAATGGCGTAATGAGTCAAGAAGGTATAGAATTTTAACTATGGGAAAAGCGCTAATGATTCAGGGGTGTGGTTCTAATGTTGGAAAATCACTCTTAGTCGCGGGGCTTATAAGAGCGGCTAAGAAACGAGGCCTGCGGGTTGCTCCTTTTAAACCTCAGAATATGTCAAACAATGCTGCTATAACGGTGGACGGAGGAGAAGCTGGCAGAGCACAATCATTTCAAGCTTATGCAGCGGGTATTGATTTTCATTCCGACATGAATCCAGTTCTATTAAAACCAGAAAACATGATCGGGTCTCAAGTTATTTTGAATGGGAAAAAATATAAATCACTAAAAGCACGAGAGTATTATTCTCATAAAGATAAATTTATAGGGATAGCTATAAAGAGTTTTATGAATTTGATTAATGACTTTGATCTGGTCATTGCAGAAGGCGCAGGTAGTTTAGCAGAAGTTAATCTCAGAAAGGCTGATATCGCAAATATGGGATTTGCTTCAGTTTTGAATGTCCCAGTAATAGTAGCGGCAGATATTGAAAGAGGTGGGGTTATTGCTCAGCTTATAGGTACAAAAGAAGTCCTTGACCAAAACGACATAAACTTAATTGAAGGGTTCATTATAAATAAGTTTCGTGGAGACAAAAGTTTGTTTGATGATGGGGTTGCCTTCATTGAAAAGAAAACAGATTGGAGGAGTTTTGGGGTTATGCCCTTCTTTGACAAAGCAAAATTATTTCCAGCAGAGGATAGTCAAGATCTGAAGAATAGTTTCGGCACCGGTAAGTGTGTAATTTCGGTCTTAAAGCTATCCCGTATTGCAAACTTTGATGATTTTGATCCTCTCAAAATCGATAATCGATTAAAATTACAATTTGTTGAACCTGGCAATCATATACCAGCAGATACGAACTTGATTATAATACCAGGAACAAAGTCAACAATAGCAGACCTAAATTTTCTTAAATGCCAAGGCTGGGATATCGACATTAAGGCACATTACAGAAGAGGAGGTTTTATCTTAGGAATTTGCGGGGGTTACCAAATTTTAGGTGACGAAATTATAGATGATCAAGGATACGACGGTACACCATCGAAGGCAGAAGGCCTTGGCCTCTTAAACGTTACAACAAAAATGGGAAAAGAAAAGAATCTTGGAAAAAAAGAATTTATCAGCACTATAAATGGGAAAAAAATTTCTGGTTATGAAATACATTTGGGTATTACTTCTGGAAGTGATTGTAATTATCCCTTCGCCACCTTAAGCGACAAAAAAGATGGTGCAATATCGTCCAATGGACTCGTTATGGGTACCTATCTTCATGGCTTATTTTTTTCTGACGAATTTAGAAATAAATTTGTAGCTAAATTAAGTTCAGTAGAGAAAAAAGAAGACGTCTCTTTCCATGACACTATTGATTTTATTTTAGAGGAATTTGTAAAGGTAATAGAGGATAATCTTGATGTTGATTCAATATTATCTGTCGCCAAACATGTCTAATTATTGATTGAGCGCCTGTCTAACTCTTGTCCATTCATACTTTGAAGTTGGAATACCAAGTCTTACCCAGGTTTCAGAATAATCAAAAGTTCTAATCCATATATAATGAGCTGCAAATTGCTTTTCAACTTTAAGACTACTAGAAGTGGCGTACGTATGAAATAAATTAGTTTTTCCAATTAATTTCCAATTTTTTCTATTACAAGCTCTGCGCAAAACATTACTCCCTTCAAGCAATATCTTTTCCATTTGAGATATCCAAGTTTTGTCATTGAGAGCAATTTTGCCGATTTCAGCCGCTATGCTAGAAACCGGCCAAGGGCCTAGCATTCCTCTTACTGATTTAATAAAATCAGAGGGACCTGATACAAATCCAAGTCTTACCCCTGCTAAGCCGAAGAATTTTCCCAGTGAGTTAATTTGTATTACATTATCGAACTTTTGAATTCTTCTCGAAGAGAACATTTTAAAGCTTTCGTCAATGATCAAAATTCTTACTTTTTTTGACAAATCGTCAAGTATCTCTTGGGCAATCACTTTACCTGTAGGATTATTAGGATTAACTACAATAGCAATATCACTAGAAGATAGTTTTGAAACCTCAGACACTGTCTCGGCTTTAATTCCCGAACTTTTGAAAGCTTTTTCATACTCATTATATGTTGGCCCAAGTATAGCTACTGAATTATAATTTTTTAAGCATATAGGTAAGAGGCTAATAATCTGTTGAGCCCCCTGAACAGCTGCGGTATCTTTGCCTTCTGCAACCTTATATGCTCTCGATGCAGCTTTTTCTAAACCCCTCAAAAGTTTATTACTTGGTAAGTCTCTTAATTCGACCTTTACGTTTTCCTGCCATGGATAGGAAGTTCTATTTATACCAGTAGAGAGGTCTATCCAATCTGCTCTCTGCCCTCCATACTTTTTTATGGCCAGGTCAATATCACCTCCGTGTTGAATATTTAGATCCTTATTACCCATTCATGAACCAAAAATTGAGAGCAAAAAGTATTACGTATATTTCAATAATAATATAAATATAATATTTAAGAGCTGTTGAGAGGGTTTCTTTGTTAGGTAAAGGGTGCTCAACGTTGATAGTAGGCTGATCGATAAGTATGCCTTTTGATCGCTTAGGCCCAAGAAGAGATATCCCAAGAATGTACGCGAACGTTGCTTGTGGCCATCCAGCATTTGGAGAAGTGCTTGCTTTTGCATTCTTTAAAGAAAATAAAAATGTATTAATTGGTTTAAGAGTAAGAAGACAAAAAAGAATAGAAGACAATCTCGCTGGCACCCAATTTACAAAGTCATCCGCGTTAGCGCTAAACCAGCCAAAGTTTAAGAACTTATCGCTCTTATACCCTACCATACTGTCCAACGTATTTATCGCTTTGTAAAAAACTATTCCAGGAAGTCCAAGAAGAAATGCCCAAAATAAAGGAGCGATTACTCCATCAGACGTATTCTCAGATAAGCTTTCGATGGCGCCACCACATATAGTATGCTCATCGGAATTTGTTAAGTCTCTACCGACTATCTTTGAGAGCGCTGCCCGGGAAGCAATTAAGTCTTTTTTGTCAAGCGCATCAGCGACATCTTTAACATGTGTGTAGAGAGATTTAGTTGCTAAAAATGGCCAAATTAATAATGCTTGGATAACAAAACCATAATTAAAATTTAGAAGTAAGTGCTCTATCAAAAAAGCTATCGCTGTTGTTGGGAATACGGTTAGAAAAAAAGTTAAAGTCCCAAGGAGTTTAAGTGATTTTTTCGAGAATTCTCTCTTATTTAGTAAGTGTTCAAAATACGATATTACTTTGCCAATCCAAGTAACCGGGTGCCCAATATTCTCGTAAACTTTTTCTGGCCACCCTATTACAATATCAAGGGTTAGGGCTATTAAGAGTATTAAGGGGACCATATAATAAATTTCAGAGTACATGGTAATAATCAGTTGTCTTTGCCTTTAAATTTTTATATCCAAACTAAAGTCGTTTTAACATATCCATATTGAGTTTTTATGAAAAAATTAGAATTAGTCCACACTATAGATGATATTTTTAATTTAGTAGATAGCGCACCAACATGGTCCAAAGAATTAAAAGAAAAAGCTGTTGAAAGACAAAAGAATTTGTTGAAACCAGCCAATTCCCTAGGTCAGCTTGAAGACATAGCAGTTTTTTTGTCATCTTGGGGCAAAAAGACTATGAAAGACATGGAGAAAATATCCACTATTGTATTTGCAGGTAATCATGGTGTGTGTAGACAATCAATAAACCCATTTCCCCAAGAAGTTACTTTTCAGATGGTAGAAACGTTTAAATTGGGAAAAGCAGCAATAAATAAGATATGTGAGTCAAACGAAATTAATCTAGAGGTTATCCCGATCGATCTAGAAAAACCAACGGCTGATATATCCATTGGACGTGCCATGGATGAAACGGAGTTTATTAAGTCCTTTAATATAGGGTTGCGTGCAGTTTCAGAGAATATGGATTTAATTACATTGGGAGAAATGGGAATTGGTAATACAACAATTGCATCAGCATTATGTTATTATTTTTTTAATAACGATGTAAGTTCATGGGTAGGACCAGGAACTGGCTCTAACCAAAATCAGGTGATACATAAGGGAAAAATAATTGAAAGAGCAGTAAAGACAAATCGGCCTGGTATTGTAAGACCTCTCGATGCAGGAGTATACCTAGGCGGTAGAGAACAAGCAGCGATTTGTGGAGCTGTAGTAGCTGCGAAGCATTATTCGGTGCCAGTAATTTTAGATGGTTTTATTTGTACTGCAGCAGTATTACCCATTTTCTTCGAAAGGAAGGATATCCTTGATCATTGTTTATTTGGCCACTGCTCAAAGGAACCAGGGCATCAGTTGCTACTAAAGATGTTAAACAAAAAGCCTATTTTGCGTCTAGATATGGCCTTAGGGGAAGGGTCCGGTGCTGCCTTAGCCACTTCCATAGTCAAAGCGGCTTTCAAGTGTCATGTAGAAATGGCCACGTTTGAAGAAGCAGGAATTTCTGGAAAACAATAAGCTATGATTTCCAGCTGGTTATCCTTTGCATAATATTATCCCCAAGAAAAATTTGATGAAAAGCAACGCCAATGAGATGGGTTATTATAAAGAGGTATAATATATTAACTAGAATTTTGTGAGCTATACCCAGATCGATATTGACAGTTGAAAAGGCTAATAGACCGGTAATAGGAATAGCAAAAAGAATAAAGTAAATCCCCAAATGCACAAAAGTTGATAAAAATTTCAATAGAGCATTTGTTTTTTTTGTGGGAATAGGGACTCCAAATTTTATTCTAAGAAAAATTCTAATAGCCATAAGTAAAAATATAAATACGCCTCCTAATATATGAAATTGACTATTGCTTGTATTTCCATTGTTGGTGATGGTCTCATTACGAAGTGCTAAAAATTCTAGGGCAATTTTATCACCAGTGATCATTTGTAACAGTATGAAAAAGACGATAATCCAATGTATGAGGATGTGAAATTTATTGTAATGGGTTGGAACAATAAAACTTTTACTTGCAAACATCATGTCCCACAGAAAGTTTGATTTACAACTTGGCTAGCTGTTGGTGGTTTATAG